>DMIX01000417.1 GCA_003451975.1 Propionibacteriaceae bacterium | reverse complement strand
AGGAGTGAGCCGCGGGGTGCCCCTGGCGGCTCTAAAAGCGCAATAATGGCCGCTATGAGCGAGTCGGGTGCGTCGGTGCGACTGGTGATCATCACAGGACTGTCCGGAGCCGGCCGACGTACCGCCAGCCATGCCCTGGAAGATCTGGAGTGGTTCGTCGTCGACAACCTTCCGCCCACGCTGTTGTCGGCCTTGGTCGACGTCTGTCGGGCCCGGGGAATCGGCAAATTGGCGGTGGTGCTTGACGTCCGCTCCGGCGTTGAGTTCGAGCAGTTGCCGGCCGCGTTCAGCACATTGCGCGAGTCCGGCATCCGTCCGGAGGTGTTGTTCGTCGAGGCCCGTGACGATGTCATCGTGCGCCGACAGGAGTCGGTGCGACGGCCGCTACCGCTGCAAGGCCGTGGCCGCTTGGTCGATGCAATTCGCCGCGAGCGTCAGCTGTTGGCTGATCTTCGTGCTGGTGCCGATCTGGTCATCGACACCACCTCGATCAATATCCATCAACTCTCGGCGCGCGTTGCCACCGCCTTCGGTGCCGACGAGGAGAGTGCCCGGCTGCGGATCACGCTGATGTCCTTCGGTTTCAAGAGAGGAATTCCGCTGGACGCCGATCTGGTCCTGGATGTGCGTTTCCTGCCCAATCCGTACTGGGTGTTGGCATTGCGACCGCAAACCGGGCTGGCTGAGCCGGTCGCCGACTACGTGATGTCCCAACCCGACGCTGAGCCCTTCCTAGAACACACCGTCGGCCTGATCGAACTGGTGGCGCCGGGCTATCTACGCGAAGGCAAGCGGCATGCCACGGTGGCGATCGGCTGTACCGGGGGTAAACATCGCTCGACCGCGATCACCGAGGAGTTGAGTCATCGATTGGCGGCCCGGGGATTGCCGGTGGGGGTCTATCACCGGGACCTGGGGTTGGAGTGAGCGCCTTCAACCGGCTTCCGGCCGTGGTGGCCCTGGGCGGCGGGCACGGCCTGTCCGCCAGCCTGAGCGCGCTGCGTCAACTCACGCCACGGCTGACGGCGATTGTCACCGTCGCCGATAACGGGGGTTCCTCGGGGCGGCTTCGCGAGGAGTTCGAGGTACTGCCGCCCGGTGACCTGAGAATGGCACTGGCCGCACTGTGTGGCGATGATGAGGTGGGGCGGGCCTGGGCTGAGGTGCTGCAGTCCCGCTTCCCCGGCGGGGGACCGTTGGGCGGGCATTCGATCGGCAATCTGCTGATCGCCGGTCTATGGCAGCAGCTCTCCGACCCGGTCGCCGGCCTAGACATGGTGGCGGCCATGTTGCATGTCGAGGGGCGCGTGCTTCCGATGGCCGCGGTGCCGCTGGTGATCGAGGCCGATGTGATCGGCGTCGACCCGTCGCTGCCTGATGAGCGCGGTGTGGTCGTCGGTCAGGAAGAGGTGGCTTTGGCTACCGGAGAAATCGCCGATGTCCGGCTCACTCCGGCCAATCCGCCTGCGGTCCCCGAGGCTCTCGTCGCGATCCGGGAGGCCGACTACATCGTGTTGGGACCGGGATCCTGGTATTCCTCGGTCATTCCGCACCTGCTGGTCCCCGAACTGGCCGAGGCGATCCGGACCAGTTCGGCGCGCCGGGTGCTCACCCTGAATCTGGTGCCCACCGAAGACGAGACTCCGGCCTACACCGCGTCGCGGCATATCGAGGTGTTGGCCGAGCATGCTCCGGGGCTGCGGCTGGACACGGTCGTCGCCGATCCCAGTTTTGTGTCCGAGGACCGCCATCTGGCCACTTTCGTGAGTTCCCTGGGGGCGGAACTCTTGGTCGCACCGGTGCGGATGCGCGACGGTTCTGCCCGCCATGATCCGCTGCTGCTGGCATCGGTCTACGCAGGGATTATGGGTCTGTAGGCTATGGCCCACTCCACACGGTGCATTCGGAAAGGCAGTCGATACCTATGGCGATGACGCAGCAGGTGAAATCCGAGTTGGCCACGCTGGAGGTGACCAAGCCGGATCTGCGCAAAGCGGAGGTGGCTTCACTGCTTCGCTTCGCCAATGGCCTGCATATCGCCGGCGGGCGGATCGTGGTCGAGGCCGAACTCGATACCGGCGGCGCCGCCCGGCGTCTGCGGACCGCCATCGCCGAGTTGTTCGGATTCAGCTCCGACTTCGTGGTGATCACCGGCAGTGGCCTACGGCGCGGTACCCGCTACGTGGTCCGACTCATCCGTGACGGTGAGGCTCTGGCGCGACAGACCGGTTTGATCGATTCGCGAGGACGCCCGGTGCGCGGACTGCCGGTTCAGGTGGTCGGCGGCGGCAAAGAGGTCTCGATCGCCGCGTGGCGAGGTGCTTTCCTGGCTCATGGTTCACTCACTGAGCCCGGCCGCTCCATGGCCTTGGAAGTGACGTGCCCGGGTTCGGAGGCCGCGCTGGCTCTGGTCGGTGCGGCCCGTCGGTTGGGCGTAGCTTCGAAGGCCCGCGAGGTGCGGGGAGTGGATCGGGTCGTCATCCGCGATGGTGATGCCATCGGTGCCATGCTCACCTTGATGGGTGCTGAAGAGGCGCGGCTGGTCTGGGAGGATCGTCGGCTCCGGCGAGAGGTTCGGGCCTCGGCGAACCGCCTGGCCAACTTCGATGACGCGAACCTGCGACGGTCGGCGCGTGCTGCTGTCGCGGCCGGGGCGCGGGTCAAACGAGCGTTGGAGATCCTCGGTGACGATGTTCCCGAGCACCTGCTGGTCGCCGGTCAACTCCGTCTGGAGCACAAGCAGGCCAGTCTGGAGGAGTTGGGTAGCCTGCACGTACCGCCGCTGACCAAGGATGCTGTTGCCGGACGAATTCGTCGGCTGTTGGCGACTGCCGACAAACGAGCTGCCGAGTTGGGAATTCCCAACACCGAAGCAGTACTTAGTCCTGAGATGTTAGACGACGCTGACTGACTTCTGAGACGGATCTGGATACCGCTTCGAAGACTCAGCGAGCCGGTAGGGTTGGGTACATCCGGTTGGGCCGCCCCCAGTAGAGCCGGACATCTGTTGATAAAGGAGACACGCTCACTATGACCGTGAAGGTAGGCATTAACGGCTTCGGCCGCATCGGCCGCAACTACTTCCGTGCTTTGGTCGCCGCTGGCGCCGACCTCGAAGTGGTTGCCGTCAACGACCTCACCGACAACAAGTCGCTCGCGCAGTTGCTGAAGTACGACTCGATCCTCGGCCGGTTCCCCGGTGAAGTGACCGCCGATGAGACTGCCCTCTACGTTGATGGCAAAGAGATCAAGGCCTTCGAGGAGCGCGACCCGGCGAACCTGCCGTGGGGGGACCTCGGCGTCGACATCGTGATCGAATCCACGGGTTTCTTCACCGACGCCACCAAGGCCAAGGCGCACCTGGATGCCGGTGCCAAGAAGGTCATCATCTCCGCCNNCACCACCAACTGCCTGGCGCCGTTGGCCAAGGCGCTCAATGACGGCATCGGGATCGTGAAGGGCCTGATGACCACCATCCACGCCTACACCCAGGATCAGAACCTGCAGGACGCCCCGCACAAGGATCTGCGTCGTGCCCGGGCCGCTGCGTTGAACATCGTCCCGACCACCACTGGTGCGGCGAAGGCTGTGGCGCTGGTGCTGCCGGAGTTGAAGGGCAAGCTGGACGGGTACGCGTTGCGCGTGCCGGTTCCCACCGGCTCGGTCACCGACCTCACCTTCGAGGCGTCGCGGGAGACCACCGTCGAGGAGATCAACGCGATCGTGAAGGCTGCTGCCGAAGGGCCGCTGAAGGGCATCTTGGAGTACAACGAGGATCCGATCGTCAGCAAGGACATCGAGACCTACCCGCTGTCCAGCATCTTCGATGCACCGCTGACCAAGGTCATCGGCAACCAGGTCAAGGTCGTGTCCTGGTACGACAACGAGTG
>DMIX01000283.1 GCA_003451975.1 Propionibacteriaceae bacterium | reverse complement strand
GTCATGATCACCTATCCGTCCACGCACGGTGTCTTCGAAGACACCGTGACTCAGATCTGCGAGTCGGTTCACCAGGCAGGCGGTCAGGTTTACATCGACGGAGCGAATTTCAATGCCATGCTCGGTCTGGTTCGGCCCGGACGCATCGGTGCCGATGTCAGCCACCTCAATCTGCACAAGACTTTCGCCATTCCGCACGGTGGTGGCGGGCCCGGAGTGGGTCCGGTCGCGGTGAAGTCACACCTGGCTGCGTACCTGCCGAACCATCCGTTGAACCCCGCGGCCGGTCCGCAGACCTCCTACGGTCCGGTGAGCGCTGCACCCTTCGGTTCGGCGGGCGTTCTTCCCATCTCGTGGGCCTATATCGCCTTGATGGGGGCAGAAGGCTTGCGTCAATCGGCGGCTGGCGCAATCTTGGCGGCGAACTATGTGGCGACTCGGCTAAATCAGCATTTCCCGGTCCTGTACAGCGGTGCCAATGGACTGGTGGCTCACGAGTGCATCATCGATCTGCGCGCCCTGACCAAGGAGAGTTCGGTGAGCGTCGACGATGTTGCCAAGCGTCTGGTCGATTACGGGTTCCATGCTCCGACGATGAGTTTCCCGGTGGCAGGGACCTTGATGGTCGAGCCCACCGAATCCGAACCGCTGAGCGAACTAGATCGATTCTGCGATGCCATGATCTCCATTCGTGGCGAGATTGACCAGGTCACGCAGGGCGCGTGGCCGTCGGACGATAATCCGCTTCACAACGCACCTCACCCGGCGACCCGGATGGTGGCAGCCGAGTGGACACATCCGTACAGTCGAGACCTGGCCGCTTTCCCGGCCGGACATCGACCTGGGCCGATAGCCAATGGGGGTCAAGACAAGTACTGGCCGCCGGTGGCCCGGATCGACGGTGTTTATGGTGACCGAAACCTGGTGTGCAGCTGCGGGCCGGTCACCGACTACGAGACGGAGTGAGCCTGGAGGTGACAGCATTGGTGGAATGGTGGGAGCGGTTCTCCCAACGGCCGTTGGTCGCGCACCTCTTGCGGACGATCGACCGATTCACCGTCCGCGGTGGTAGTCAGTTCGCGGCGGCAATCGCCTACTTCTCTGTGCTATCCCTGGTTCCCATCCTGATGCTGGCCTTCTCCGGGCTGGGTTTGGCGTTGACGGTGTTCTACCCCGACTACCTCACCTCCCTGGAGGATTGGCTGAACAGCAATCTGAGCGCCTACGGCGACCTGGGGCAGACCGTGCTCGCCATCGTGAGCAGTTCGCTCAGCAACTGGGCTGCCATTGGCGTAATCGGCCTGGCGATCTCGTTCTGGTCGGGTGCCAACTGGATGGGCAACCTGAAGCGGGCGGTCCGTGCACTGATGCGGGAGGACTACGACAATCCGCCCAAATCGCTGCCGTTGCCGTTGGATCTGTTGGCGAACTTCGGGGCGCTGCTGGTGTTGTTTCTCGGCGTGGGACTGATCTGGACGGCGACGGTCGCCACCACCACCTTCGGTGAGCAGCTCGGAGCGATCCTGGGGGTGGTGGGCAGCCCTGGTTGGACCTTGCTTGCCCGAACCGTCACCGGTCTGCTCTCGCTGGCTCTGGCGACGCTGCTGTTCTGGTGGATGTTCCGGTGGTTTGCACTGACAGCGGTGCCCACCAAATTGATGTGGATCGGCGCATTCATCGGCGCTGTTGGACTGATCGTGCTGCAATTGCTGGCTGGCTACCTGATTCAGGCGTTCTCTCGCAGCCTCGCTGCGACGATCTCCATTCCGCTGGTCGTCACAATGCTGTTCTTGAATCTGTTCGCGACGCTGATCCTGTATGTGGCGGCATGGTTGGCGACCTACAACCCGCCGGCGCCGATCCCTGAATCAGAGCCGGAGCCCGAACCCGAACCCGAAGAAAGCAAGCCGGGGGAGTTGTACGTCTCCAGCGAGGTCGCCCAGAAGTCGATGGGCGTCGGGCTCGCCACCGGCTATGGCATCGGGACGGCGACCGGGCTGGGCTTGGGGGCATTGATCGCTGCGGTGGCCGGACGCCTCTTCGCCCGGAAGCGCCCCTGATGGAAGCGTCGCAGCGCAGCCGCGTCGAACCCTTCCATGTAATGGAGGTTGCCAAGGCTGCCACCGCCAGGCAGACCAGTCATGGCGATGTGATCGGCCTGTTCGTGGGCCAACCGGCCACGCCAGCCCCCGAGCCAGTGAGGCAGCGAGCTGCTGCGGCGGTGAGCACTGAGGTATTGGGCTACACGGTGACTAACGGCATTGCGGAACTACGGCAGGTGATCGCCGCGGAATACGGCCACCGCTATGGACTGGCGGTGGACGCTGCCGACGTTGTGATCACCACTGGCTCCTCCGGTGGCTTCCTGCTGGCCGCGTTGGCGGCTTTTGATTCCGGGGCCCAAGTCGCCATGGTGCGGCCGGGCTATCCGGCCTACCGCAATACCTTGCACGGCTTGGGAGTGGAGATCGTCGAGCTGCCCGGTGATGTTGGCAATCGATTCCAGCCCACCGTGGCGATGTTGGACGCGCTGAAAGAGGTGCCCGACGGCCTGGTGCTGGCATCGCCGTCCAATCCCACCGGGACGATCATCGATCCTCAGGAGTTGGCCGCGGTCAGTGACTGGTGCGTCGAGCACGGCTGTCGCCTGATCAGCGATGAGATCTATCACGGCATCAGCTTCGGCAGGAGCTGCGTCTCGGCCCGGGAGTTCGGGTCGGCGTCGATTGTGGTGGGCTCGGTCAGTAAGTACCACTCCATGACCGGGTGGCGGCTCGGCTGGCTGCTGGTGCCTCCGGAACTGCGGAGGCCGGTGGAGAGCCTGCAGTCAAATTTGGCGATCTGCGCGCCGGCCATCTCCCAAACTGCGGCGGTGGCCGCCTTCAGCGAAGCGTCCCGGCTGGAATTGGATTCTCACGTGGCCCGCTACGCGGCTAACCGAGAGCTGCTGTTGGAGCGCCTGCCGCGCCTGGGTATCACCGATTTTGCCCCGCCGGACGGCGCCTTCTACCTGTACTGCGACATAAGCCACCTGTGTGATGACTCCCAAGACTGGTGTGCCCAGGTGTTGTCTGCTACCGGAGTCGCGCTGGCACCCGGCGTCGACTTCGATCCGATCAACGGACATCGCACCATGCGCTTGAGTTTCTGCGGTCAGACCGCGGAGATCAGCGAAGCTATGGATCGCCTGGAGATGTTNNGACGGGCAACGAAGCGTGAGAAGGCGGCGTCCATGCGTGCTGAGCACATCGATTGGGAAACCGGCGAGGTCGAGTTCTGGGATCTCGACTTCTTGGATCCACTCACACCGCTATCGCAACAACGGGAAGGGCTGAAGGAGGATCTGGCTCAGGTCCGGTTCGGCAACGGCGTACTACTCGATGTCGGTTGGTATCCGGAGGGCTCTTTGACCGGAGAGTTCGTCATCAGGGTCATCAAAGACGCGAACTGGGAGGAACCGTTGCTGGTGGCTTCACACCGCACGGTCGAAGGCTTGGTGGCGGCTGTACCGGAGGCGGTTACTTTCGCGAGGCTCAGTGCTGCGCGGCAGGTGCTGCCACCGGCCTAGGCTGGCCGATGGTCGCCAGCAATTTCACATACCAGCCCTCGGTAATGTCGGATGGCTTGCCACCGGAGATCCGGTCGAAGGCGATGATGGAGAAGCCCAGCCCGCCTGCGAGCGGCCGGGAGCTAGCGGTGCCCCACCCGGCGCGCCTCGGGCGCTTTCGGTCAGCAACTCTGAACACGGGAGCCCCGACCGTCGGTTCACGGGCTGCGCCCTCTCCGGCAGGCGTGGCATCGGCCATCGACTCGCGGCCCGTTCTCCTGGCGCGAGGACGGGCCCACCGACACCAGTGCCGACTTCGAGACCGTCAACAGCGGGAGGCTACGTGGCTGAGTTACTGCGGGTGGACCGAGGAATCGAAGGTCACGCTGGATTAGCTCAAGCGCCACGTCACCGGCGAACTCCCGCACAGATCGAGAATTGGGTCTGTCGCACCGATCAGGTCAGTGTGACCTATCGGTGCAACAGACCCACTCGGTATCTGCAATGCTGCCCAGCTAGGATTGGAGGGTGCCAGAATCCGACGCGTCGATTCGTCCACTCGTCTACCTCCATAAACCCGACAACATCTACAAGAACAGTCGCTTACCAGGGCTGCTTCAGGAGGCGGGTTACACCCTCACCGACGAGATCGCCGGAGCCGATTGGGCGATCACCTCTTATGCTTCGGAGCTGCCGCACCTCACCGGGCACGTTCGGCAGATCCTTCTGGCGACGATTGAGCCGCGGCCTGCATTCGGCCGTGTGCGGCGTGAAGTCATTGATGGCACGGTTGTTCACACTCGCGACCTGAGCGCGGGTGCGTTCCCGGACATCTGGATGTTCTTCATCGAGTTCGGCTGGGTGGATCCCGTCGTCCCACGGTGGTCTGAGCGGACCGGCGAGGTGTGCATGGTGGCGGGGAATCGCTGGATGACCCCCGGGATCGCCGACCTCAATCCCGCCCGCCGAATGCTCGCCGAAGAAGGCCAGCGACGGGGCGTTCTTGACCTGTGGGGCAGCGGTTGGGAAGGGCTGAAGGTTCAGGGGGAGTCACGGGTTGGCGATGGCACTCGGTCGTTCTCCGCGATCAAGCACGACATTCTTCAGAGCTACCGTTTCAACATCGCGCTGGAGAACACACACCTACCTCGCTACGTGACGGAGAAGTTCTGGCACAGCGTTAGGGCTGGCTGCGTCCCGGTCTATTTCGGGTCGGTCTGGATGGACCAGCTGGTGCCCCGAGGCACCTTTGTGGACCTGCG
>DMIX01000115.1 GCA_003451975.1 Propionibacteriaceae bacterium | reverse complement strand
CTGTCGGACCCACCGACTCAGTGCGTGATGCGTTGGCGCTGATGGCTGCGAAGGGCATCGGCGCATTGGTTGTCCTCGATGGTGACCAGGTCGTCGGGATTCTTTCGGAACGAGACTACGCCAGAGAGGTGGAACTGAAAGGCCGTACTGCCAGGGAAACAGCGGTGGGCGAGATCATGACCGGAAAAGTGGCCTATGTAGAACCGGACAACACCGTAGAGGAATGCATGGCTTTGATGACACACAAACGCATTCGCCATTTGCCGGTCATCGAAAATGGCCGGTTGGTTGGGCTCGTGTCCATTGGCGATGTGGTCAAGACCATCATCTCTCACCAGCAATTCCTGATCGAACAGCTCGAGCACTACATCACCACAGGTTGATCCGGCGCGGGCGCAGCGTGCCGGCTGACCTTTCAGTCTCCCACGGCGGCACCGCTCAAGTCGCCGGTCCCCGGCTGCCCGTCGACTGGCGCTGGCGACCGGCGCCGGCTTGCCGCGGCGGTCCGCATATCTTCGTGCGCCCGGCGTTCATATCTGATCCGCCGTCCGTCCACGAATGGCGCACGAATACTCGACTGTGGCACCTCAGTGTTTCACCGGACGCGAAAGCGGTCCATTCGAGCGGATTCAACGCGCCTGGCAAGACTGCGTCCTGGACGTGTTCCACCTGTGCGACGACTTCCATGAGCGGGCTGCCAGGTCCCAGCATGGCCTATGCGTGGACTTAACCAGTCGGATCTTATGGCCACAACTGGGCCAATCTCCGACGCCATCGTCGTACTGGGACTGCTGCGTCCGGGTGGACCACGCACCGGACTGCAGCGTAGTAGATTGCCACAATCTGGTACCGTGGACTTGCTCTCCGGCGAATCCGGCGCACTGCAGGGGATCCCATGTTCACCCGGCCGTTGGCTGCAACTGATAACCGGCGACAACATTGACTTCACCTGGCGTCGGTCTATAATATATCCGAAGACTGGGTCGTCACGGACCGCAGCGGCGTTGCGCTCGTCATTGGCACAGGAATCTGGGTTGCTGCTGGTTCGTTCGCACCGCACGCGTGGCTTCCTCAGCACTGCGCGAAGGGTTGGGAAGGGAGGTCGCTATGGTTCGTCGAGTGAACTATGCTTTGCTGTTTGTGTTGGTCTCGCTCCTGGCGTTGATGCAGGCCGGTTCTGCCCATTCTCAGGAGCCGCAACCGGTCGTTTCGTTCGATGCGGACAAATACCACGCCGGTCCTTCCGAACCGGTCACGTTGACCTGGAATTTCGAGAACATCGAAGAAGCGATCCTGGTTTGGCCTGGGGGGAAGCAAGAGACCCTGTATGGGCCGGGGAGTAAGACCATTGTTTTTCCAACGCCCGACGACTACAGCCTGACGCTGCGCGCGCTCTATGAGGGCGGGGAAAAACAGATCTGGATCATCTTCAGGGTAACCGGAGAGCAACCTCAACCCGTGTGTACGCCGCCGGCCTGTCCCACGGGCACAGTGTTGCGCTGTCCGGATGGGCAGCAATGCCCCGGTGGTTGTGGAATGGCGTGCATGAGCCCCAACCGGATCTGGTGGGTGCGTGGCAATGTGCGGGACAGCATCGTCGGAGCAGGATTGGGTGACGCCACAATTACCTGCGAGGGTGGCTCCGTATCGGCATCAACTCGCAGCTTGGCGGATGGCACGTTCGATCTGACGTGGCAGGCGCCCGTGGAGGCAGCGACCGGTGGGCGGTGCAGGGTGCAGATCGCCGGTTTCGACCCGGCAGAGGCGGCGTTGGGTATGTCCGGTGCGGATGGCAGTTACCAACTGCAGTTTACGCTCAAACCGGTCGTTCCGCACGGCAATGGCGTATGGGCCATCGACTACGTCGCAGCGGCGAAGACGGCTGAGCTGGGCCAACCGCTTGGTCCCGTGCAACCGCTCACGGTTTGCGCCCGGAAGTTCCAGAACGGCGGGATGTTGTGGCGCTCGGGCGATAAACGTAACGCGATAGTTCCCCTGATCGAACCGACAGGCCGTTTCTTCCTGCTCGACGATGCGTGGGATCAACACACGAGCCCGTCTTGTGCACCGTCCAACACGCCTGGCCTGTATTTGCCGGACCGCGGTTTGGGCTGGGCATGGTGCACGAACCAGTCGATTCGTGAGAGCCTGGGGTATTCGACCGAACCGCAGGAGGTTTGCGACGATCCTGAGCACGCCCGGCTGAGGGATTATCAGAACGGCCGGCTTGTGTGGGTGCCGAGTTGGAATCAAGTCATCTATCTGCGCTGGAGTGGCGGGCTCTGGTCTCAATACGATTTCTCGCCGTGACCGGATTGAGCGCTGAATGCTGTGCGTTGACCCCGCACGCATTCGGCGATCTCCTTCGTTTTGCTTGTCAGCTGTGTCCGGTGCAAGGAGGAAACGCATGAAATCTGTCGTCCAAAGGGTAACAGTCGCGAGCACGCTCGTTGTACTCGTGCTCCTCACGTCACTCCCCGTTCTTGCCGCCAGCCCCCCTGACCTGCTCCAGGCCGATAGTCAGGTGGTGGTCCGGAGCGACGGCGGGTTGGGCATCACTTATAAGCTGACATTCGCCGAGACGGACAGCCGAAACCAGATTACCACGCTGGGACCCCTCGATGCAGGGCACACTATTCGTTCGGCGGACATCACGAGCAGCGGCGGTAAAACGTCTGACGTCCGGTTGTCCAGCAAGGGCGGCGGTTTCTACACCGTCCCGTTCGGTTTTTCCACCCGGCCCGGCGAGACGTACACCCTTACGGTTCGTTACGACGTGGCGGACGCACTCGACGTCACGACCGTTGACAAGGCGGACTATCGCGTGGTCTCGTGGGCGCCAGTGCAGTGGAGCCTGGCGATCGACGAAGAGATCGTGCGCTTCATTCTGCCGGTCGAGCTCCCGGCCGGAATCACGGCGGAAGAACAGGTGACCGAGGCGGTCGTCGATGCGACGGGACTTGTGTCTGACCGGACCTCCACTGGCGCCTTCGATCGCTGGGTTTATTACCCCACGCCGGATGAGGCGACCGGGAAAACGTATCTTTCGGTTTACGTCTCGAAGTCGGCGGTGCCCGTGCAGTATCACTTCGTGCCGCGTTTCTATCTGCCGGCGCGCCACTTCTCAGGGATCACGGTCCCCTCGGCTATGACCACTCCTGAGCTGCTTCCGGTGGAACCCACGCCCCATCCAGATGAGGCGCAGACGCGCACCGCCGGCGTGCTGGCAACCCTGGCCGTGTTTGGCTGCGGTGGGCTGCTGGTGGTGCTTGGTATCTTCTTCCTCTTCGTCCGGCGGGCAGCGCCCAAACCGGCGCCGGCGCTGTACGAATCGCCCGAGATCGAAGTGGAAACCTTCGAGAAGGCGGGCTATGTCCCGGACCTGACCGCGATCGAAGCGGCGTTGCTGCTCGGGAACACGAGCAAAGTGCTGACGCTCGTGTTGATGGGTCTTGCCAACAAAGGCGTCGTCGAAGTGGTCAACCGCAATCCGTTACAGTTAACCGTTCTCGATCCCACGGGTGCCAGCGAAGACTACGAAAAGGCGCTTCTCGATGCAATTGCCGACGATGGCACGTTGTCCAGGTTGGGGATCGACCGGGTGATGGCGCTTCTCTTGGCACGGTTGCAGCCCAAAGTGTGGAACGCCGACATGCGCAAGACACGGGAGACCTACGTGGAGCGTGCGGACATCGCGTGGGATACATGGCGTGGCACACCGACTCCCAGGGGCCCTTCGTTCGGTGATGCCTGGATGTGGGCGATGCTCTCGCAGCACTACCACCCACGAGCGGAGGCTTCCCCGCCTGATGTCACTGCACCGGGCAGCGGGATGCGGCAATCACCGGTCGTCGTGGCGGCTGACCAGGCCGCCGGAGTGCTGGAGGGCATCTCGTCGAGCGTGGCAACGTCGATGGAGAACTTGTCTGCGTCAACAACTGGTTTTGTCGACAGACTGATCGGAGCTGATCCCCCGCAGGCTGCCGCCGTGCAGGGCTACGATGCCTGCCACAGCGCGTGCCACTCGGCCTGCCATAGTGCGTGCGTCCATGATGCCTGTCACAGTGCCTGTGTGCACAGCAATTGCCATTCAGCGTGCCACAGTGCCTGCAATTGCCATTCGGCCTGTCATTCCGCGTGCCACTCGGCGTGCGTGTCGAGCTTCTGATCGTCATGAGCGAGCGCTTGCAGTCCTTCGCTGAGACGTTCGTCGCGAGCACACGGCGGTATCTGTCGGTACGCCTGGAAGACGGGTTGCTCATCCTGCGTCCAAACCGCGTCCACCATCTCAATCCGATGGCGGCGGAGATGCTCTATGCGCTATATTCCAGCGAAACGGTGAACACCACCGCGCTGATCGCCGCGATCTCTGGCCGCTATGGCGTTCCTGCGGAGCGGATCGAATCCGATCTCGCGGGGTTGCTGCGCAGTGTCAGCGCGTTGCTCTCGGACCGGCCGGCGTGTGCGCCCGCGCTGAAGCAGACGCCGTTCGGCTCCCATCAGCGGAAGTATCCGGTGCTGGCCGAGATCGCGCTGTCCTACCGTTGCCAGAACCGCTGTGCCTTCTGCTACGCCAGCGCACCCGACCGCGGCCGCAAGGTGCCGGAAATGTCCACGGCGGAGGTCTTGTCGGTTATCGATAAGATCGTCGACCAAGCGCACGTGCCGAGCCTGTCCTTCACCGGCGGGGAGCCAACGCTGCGCCGCGACCTGCCGGAGCTGGTGGCCTACGGGCGCTCGCGCGGGATGTGGATGAACCTGATTACCAACGGTATTCGCTGTGCGCGGCCAGTGCTGGTTCAGGCGCTCGCGCAGTCTGGCCTGGACAGCGCACAGGTCAGCCTGGAGGCGGGCGATGCGGAAACGCACGATCGCGTCGTCGGCCGGCGAGGCGCGTTCGAGCGGACCGTGGCCGGCATCCGCACGCTGCGCGCTGCGGGTATCCGTGTGCACACGAACACGACGATTAACGAATTGAACCGCGCCGGACTGCACGCGCTGATCGATCTGGTTGCAGATCTGGGCTCGGAGCATCTCTCGATGAACATGGTGATCCGCACCGGGGATGCGGTCGGCCAGCCCGACATCGGCTATACCGATATCGGACCGCTCGTGCTCGCGCTCAAGCAGCACGCCGAAGACTGCGGGCTGCGCTTCGTGTGGTATAGCCCGGTGCCGTTTTGCCTGTTCAACCCGGCGGCGTATGGTCTGGGCAGCCCGTCGTGTTCGGCGGCGGACGGTCTGCTGTCCATCGCCCCGGACGGTGGGGTGTTACCGTGCTCCAGCTTCGCGCAGGGGGTCGGCAACCTGCTGTACGAGGATTTCGACACAGTCTGGAACCGCCGCGCAGCGAAATACTGGCGGAACAAGGAATTCCTGCCGCCGGGCTGCCGCGGTTGCGAGTATGCTGCATTGTGTTGTGGAGCGTGCCCGTTGTATTGGGACGAGCAGGAGTCGTTCACGGAGATCGCTGCGCACCTGCAACCGGTCGGGCCGTGGGCCACAGTGCTGTGGCGTGCCAAACGGCGCATCCTGGGTCGCGTGCACGGGATTGGCGTCAACTGATGAGTTGGAGACGGAGGTAACCGATGGCACAAGCGATGTCACTCGAGCAGCTCGATCGTTTTCTCAACGGCGCGCAAGAACAGGTCGGCGCTGTCGCGCGCGAGTTGGAGGAAGTGCAGACGCAATTCGTCAGCGCGCACCAGACCAGCAAGGCCGTACACGATGCGGCGTTAGATGAGCTCAGCGCGCGGGTGGAAGCTGATCTGGCGGCGCTTCCCGGCGCCGTGCGTACTGCGATCGACGAACGCCTGGTAGTCGAGCGGGAAACGCTGGCAGCACGGCGGCAGGAGCTGGCCGAGCGCATCGTACCGGAAGCCGAGCGCATCGCGGATGAGTTGCTTGATCGTGCCCAGCAGGAGACCGCGCGAGTACGCGCACTCAACCCGCGTCTCGATCAGCAGGAGGAGAAGCTCAAGGCGGAGCGCGGCCAAATGGAAACCGACTTGGTCCAGCTCAACGCGGAGATCAAACGGCTCTCGGGCTGTCTGGCGGTGTTCATCAACTTCTTCAAGATCAGTGCGCTGGACCGCCGTCGCAACGAGCTGATCGGTCGGCTCACGGAGAACGCCGTCGCGCTGAAGGACGTCCGCGACGAATGGGCTGTGGCGCGTTCGGCCTATACCGAGAGCGAGCAGCAACTCAAACAGCAGTGGCAACAGGCCAGCGTCGCCGCGACGCACGCCCGCGAGGAGCTTGCGCAGTTGGACGACGATGCCGTCCGCGAGCAGCTCGCGCTGCGGCGGGCGATCTTCTATGTACTCGATCATTGGAAGATCCCGTTGTCCGGCGAAGCACAGGCAATGTCCCTGATCGACGCTATCGACCGGATGGTCACCCTGAACGTCGAAACGGACGCATACGAAGAGGGCCTGGCGCAGGTAGCTGGTCTGATCGCGCGGCTGAATGGGATCGGGCAGGGCCTGGCGAGTATGGCGCACAGCGTGAAAGCGCTGAGCAACGAGCAGGCGATGCATTCCGCGTACCTCCGTGCCATCAGCGTCACCGTAGATGACGGCGTGCTCGCATTCAACGGGCAATGGGGTGTGCTGCGCGACAAAGTGCGGGACGAGAAAGCGCTCGTCGCCAACCCCGCCGAATTCAGCGCCCTGTTCGAGGCGGAAGTGCACGGCCCTCTGGCGGAGCAGCAGATCTCCGGCATGTTCGACGCGCTGGGCAGCGCCTTGCAGGCTGCCACCCGCGGCTGGAAGGGATAGAAGATCCCTGTGGAGGCATGACGATGAACAAGACGATCGCGTTGATTGTGTTGGCTGGTGGTGGGTTACTGGTGAGTCTGGGCCTGTTGTTTATGTGTGCCTCAGTGGCACGCCCGGAGAGACTGCCATTGTCGATACTCCTGATCGTTATCGGTGGGGGCGCCGCCGCGTGGGCGGGCGTCACCTGGCGGCGATTGAACGAGATCGAACCCGAACGTCTCGCCGATCGGATCGTCGAGTGGGTGCGCGCGCAGGGCAAGTTCGAGACCACCGAGGCGGAAGCAATCGCCGCACTCGCTGCACCCGCGTCCAGCGTGCATGCAGCGCTGGAGATTCTTCGTTCGCGTGGGGAAATCATCGCGGACCACCGTCACGACCGCCTGGTCTACGTGTTCCCGAACCTCAAGGAGAGCAAGGTCGAGCGTCGCTGCCCCTACTGCGGCGCGCAATTCCCTGTCAAACAGGCCCTTTCCAAGTGCCCTAACTGCGGTGCCAGCCTGGAGCTGCAGCTCAATTGAACTGCTTGTTCCGCTTCCAGGAAGTCATGATATCTTCCTTTAACCCGCGACAGACGAAGATGGGGCGGTTGTTTTTGT
>DMIX01000341.1 GCA_003451975.1 Propionibacteriaceae bacterium | reverse complement strand
GGTCAAATGAACGTCGCTGAAGAGAACACTTGGGCCTCGGCGGCCCATTGGTCGGCATTGCTGGCCACGGTGGTCGGCCTGGGCTTCCTGGGCCCGCTGCTGATCATGCTGATCAAGGGTCCGGAAAGTCCCCGTGTGCGCGCCGCTGCGGTGGAGTCGCTGAACTTCGAGATCACCTACATCATTTCGATGCTCGCCTCGGTGCTGTTGATGTTCATCTTCATCGGGTTCATCACGATCTTCATCTTGCCGATCATTTGGCTGGTGTTGCGCATCATCGCTTCGGTCGCCGCCTCGAAGGGTGAGGACTACCGCTACCCGGTCAACATCCGCCTGGTGAAGTGAGCTTGGTCGCACCCGGGCCTGCCGCACGGCTAGCATTAGCGTGTGCAGAGCCCGGGTGACGACTCCATCTTCGACGATCCCGGCCCCCGCGACGCCTGTGGCGTTTTCGGCGTGTGGGCACCTGGCGAGGAAGTCGCCAAACTCAGCTACTACGGGCTGTACGCCCTGCAACATCGCGGCCAGGAATCGGCTGGCATCGCGGTCAGCAATGGTGACCGGATCATGGTCTTCAAAGACATGGGTCTGGTGTCACAGGTCTTCGACGAGACCACGCTGAACTCCCTCACCGGACATCTCGCCGTCGGGCACTGTCGGTACTCCACGACCGGGGCCAGCACCTGGAGCAACGCCCAACCCACCTTTCGGGGCACCCCCGACTATGGAATCGCGCTGGCCCACAACGGCAATCTGACCAACACCGACGAGCTGCAGTCGTGGCTGGAAACCTCAGCCGAAGCACCAGAGGTGCCGCGCAAGCACCGCATGGATTCCACCTCCGACACCGCGCTGGTCACAGCGCTGCTCACTGTCCACGGCGCCCAGGGCCTGCGCGAGGCCGCGCTGGAAGTGCTGCCTCGACTCAGGGGCGCGTTCTGCTTGGTGTTCTGCAACGAAGAGACGCTGTTCGCCGCACGCGATCCCCAAGGGATCCATCCGCTGGTGTTGGGCCGACTGGAGAACGGCTGGGTGGTGGCCAGCGAAACGGCGGCCTTGGACATCATCGGCGCCACTTTCATCCGCGAGGTGGAACCGGGCGAAATGGTGTCCATCGGTGCCGCCGGACTGAGCACCACCCGCTTCGCCCAGGCCGAGCCCAAAGGCTGCCTATTCGAGTATGTCTATCTGGCCCGCCCCGACACCGTGATCGCTGGGCGCCGCGTCCACGCAGCCCGCGTCGAGATCGGCCGGACACTGGCCTTGGAAGCCCCGATCGATGCCGATCTGGTGATTCCCACTCCGGAGTCGGGCACCCCCTCGGCGATCGGCTACGCCGAGGCGTCCGGGATCCCCTTCGGCATGGGACTGGTGAAGAACTCCTATGTGGGTCGCACCTTCATCCAGCCGTCGCAGACCATTCGTCAGCTCGGTATCCGGCTGAAGCTGAATCCGATCCGCGACATGATCGAAGGCAAACGACTCATCGTGGTCGACGACTCCATCGTGCGCGGGAACACCCAACGGGCGCTGGTGAAGATGTTGCGCGAGGCCGGCGCCGCCGAGGTTCACGTGCGCATCGCATCTCCGCCAGTGCAGTGGCCCTGCTTCTTCGGCATCGACTTCGCCACCCGCGCTGAACTCATCGCGCCCGGCCTGAGTCAGGAGGAGATCTGCCGATCCATCGGTGCCGACTCGTTGGCCTACATCACGCTGGAAGGCCTGGTGGCCTCCACTGGACGATCGATGAAGACGTTGTGCCGGGCTTGCTTCGACGGCATCTACCCGGTACAGATCCCGGCCGACCGCGCCGCCCAGATGGGATTGGAGACTCATGGCTGAACCCAACGCCTACGCCGCCGCCGGTGTCGACATCGAGGCCGGTGAGCGTGCCGTCGAGCTGATGAAGGGCGCGGTCGCGGCCAGTCGGCGTCCTGAGGTGATGGGGGGTCTGGGCGGTTTCGCCGGCTTCTTCGACGCCTCAGCATTGGCCGGCTATCGGCATCCAGTGCTGGCGACCTCCACCGATGGTGTCGGCACCAAAGTCGCGATCGCCCAGGCGATGGGCGTCTACGACACCATCGGCTGGGACCTGATCGGAATGCTCGTCGACGATCTGGTCGTGACCGGAGCTGAACCGCTGTTCGTCACCGATTACATCGCCTGCGGCAAAGTCCATCCCGAGCGCATCGCCGCCATCGTGGGCGGTATCGCGGCGGCCTGTACCGCCGCCGGTGCCGCACTCCTGGGCGGCGAGACCGCCGAGCATCCCGGTCTGCTGGGCATTGATGACTTCGATGTGGCCGGCGCCACTACGGGAGTTGTCGAGGCGGACGCCATCCTCGGACCGGAGCGGGTCGTCGCCGACGACGTCGTGTTGGCACTGGCATCCTCGGGCCTGCACTCCAATGGCTACTCGCTGGTGCGCAAGGTCTTCGGCGACGCAAGCTGGAACCTGGCCCGTGACGTTCCGGAGTTCGGACGCAGCCTGGGCGAGGAACTGCTGATCCCCACCCGGGTCTATGCCAAGGATCTGCTGGCGGTCATCGCAGCCTGCGAGGTACATGCGATCAGTCACATCACTGGCGGGGGTCTGGCCAACAACCTGGCCCGGGTGATCCCCGAGGGCATCACGGTCGAACTGGATCGCAGTACCTGGACGCCGCCGGCCGTCTTCGCTGTGACGCAACAGCTCGGTGGACTCAGCCAGGCCGATGTCGAAGCGACGCTCAATCAGGGCGTCGGAATGGCACTGGTGCTACCTCAGTCCTCGGTACAGACCGCCCAAGAGGTGCTGGACGGACTCGGAATCGCAAGCTGGGTGATGGGCGCGGCTCGCACCACCCCAGGCATACCTGGAACGGTTCAGATGGTCGGTTCACACACAGCGGTTTGAAGCCCGGCGTCTTTGCGAAGCTCGCCGGATTGGGTACCCTAGCCTCACGAAGAAACTTGATTGAACGAGCGGCTGGACCGCGTGACAGGCGAGGGGGCTGACCCGACCTATGGGGCGCGGCCGTGCTAAAGCGAAGCAGACTAAGGTCGCACGCGACCTTAAGTACCGTTCCTACTCCACCGACTTCTCGTCGCTGGAACGAGAACTCCGCGGCGAGGATTCCGTCGAACCGGAGGAGATCGAGGAGCAGGTTGAGGACGACCAATACGGTGACCTCGCCAGCCGCTACTCCGACGACGAAGACGATTCCGGCGGCTTCCGCCGAATCGGCTGACGCATTTCCATTTCACGAGGCCTGAGTACAGCCGGGCTGTGGTTATTGGTGTGCCGTGAGTGCGTCTGAGTTCTGGGAGGACCGTTACTCGACCGCCCCCGCCGTGTGGTCGGGCCGAGTCAACGAATCATTGGCTCGCGTCGCGGTAGCGCTCGCCCCGGGGCGAGCGTTGGACCTCGGCTGCGGTGAAGGCGCCGACGCGCTGTGGCTGGCCCGTCGTGGCTGGCAGGTGACTGCGGTCGACATCTCTGTCACCGCGTTGGAGCGCGGCAGGGCGGCAGCATTGAAGGCCGGCTTGCCACCCGAGCGCATCGAGTGGGTAGCCGCAGACCTGGCCGCCTGGCAGCCGGAGGAGACTTTCGACCTGGTCAGCGCCTGTTTCCTGCAATCTCCGGTGCCGATCCCGCGCAGTCAGATCCTGCGTCGGGCCGCCGAGGTGGTGGCGCCCTCGGGAAGTCTGCTGGTCATCTCGCACGCCGCCCCGCCGCCTTGGGCGAAGAACCCCGAGAACCACGACGTGCTCGGCCCCGCCGAAGAACTCACCGCACTGGGTTTGGACACCCACCAGTGGGCGGTGGTGCAGGCCGAGGTGCGTGAGCGCCTGACCACCGGCCCGGACGGGCAGCAGGCCACCGTCTCCGACACCGTCGTCCGCGCCCGTCGTCACAGCGCCACCCCACCCCGCTGACCCACCCTGCGCTCGATTTCTGTCTTTGCGCCCGTAACTTCGAGCGCAAAGTACAGCTTTCGAGCGCAGAGTCGACGGGGCCGGTTAGTAGCGTCGAGCCAACGCCGCGGCTCGGGCGCCGTAGCTGCCGCCGAACAGCACCGCGTGCACCAGCAGTGGGTGAAGCTGGTGAAGTCCGATGAGTTCGCGCCAGTCGTGCCGGAGACTCCGGGCGGCCGTGGCATAGCCGGCGAAGACTTGCTCCAGGTGCGGCAGGCCGAACAGCTCCAGCATCGCCAGATCGGTGATGCGGCGCCCGCCGTGAGCCGCGGGATCGATGAGCATAGCCGCGGTATCGGTGAACATTACATTGCCCGCCCAGAGATCGCCGTGGATGCGCGCTGGGGCTGCGTCGTCATCGAACTCACCCGCGGCCAGTCGGTGTGCGAGCGCCTCGATCGGCGCCAGTCCAGCAGCATCTAGGGATCCCTGGCCGACGGCGGCTCGGGCATAGGGCATGACCCGTTCGGCGGCGTAGAACGCGCCCCAATGGGGGTGGGGCCGCAAGCTCAACGGGGCATTCCCGATGAAGCCATCACCCTGCCACCCGTTAGGCCCGACGCCGAACGCGGACGCCCCGGCGTCGTGCGTTCGGGCCAACTGACTTCCGAAAGTGAACGCCGCCTGCGAGCTGGGGCGGCCCTCGGCGACTCGCTCGAGAGTGATCGAGGTGTCGTCCACATCGAGCACCGTGACGACCGGGACGCCGCCCGGCACGTCAAGCCAGGCCAGCCCGGCCGCCTCGACACGGAAGAAGCCCGCCGGTGCCGCCGCATTGCGTTTGGTGAATCCGTTCAGCCGAGGTCGGCGGTCTCCGCCAGTTCTAGCCATTGGCCCTCCAAGTCGGTTCTCCGGGCCTCAGCCTGCGCCAGTTCAGCCCCGAGGGACACCAGGGTGGCGTAGTCGCTGGCACTGGCTTCCAGCCGCGTATGTAGATCGGCGATTTGGCTTTCGAGCTTGCCTAGTTGGCCTTCGATGCGGGCTAGATCCTTGCGGGCCTGGCGGAGTTGGGCAGCACTGCTCGAGCCGGAGTCTGGGACTGTTGGCTCTGGTGCCGTGCCGGGGATCTCCCGTCGGCGCTTCAGGTATTCATCAACTCCGCCGGGCAACAGGACGCAGCGCCCGTCGCCGAGCAGGGCGTAAACCACATCGCAGGTGCGCTCCAGGAACCACCGGTCGTGGGAGACCACCATCAGCGTTCCCGGCCAGGTGTCGAGATAGTCCTCGATCACGGTGAGCGTGTCGATGTCGAGATCGTTGGTGGGCTCGTCCAGCAGCAGCACGTTCGGTTCGGTGAGGAGCAGGCGCAGGAACTGCAGCCGACGCCGCTCGCCACCGGAGAGTTCACCGATCCGGGTGACCAGCTTGTCGCCGCGGAATCCGAACTCCTCCAGCAGGTTGGACGTCGAGGTCTCCACTCCGGTCGCCAGGCGCACCTGGCGTTGCAGACGCTGCACCGCTGGGAGTACCTGGTCCTCGGCGCTCAATGATTCGGGGTCAGCCGGATCCCCACCCAAGGCCAGCACATCCTGGCTGAGCTGACCCAACCGAAGCGTGCGTCCTCGCTTCACGGTGCCCGACGCTGGGCTCAGCTCACCGGCAAGCAGTCGCAGCAAGGTGGTCTTTCCCGCGCCGTTGACGCCGATGATTCCAATACGATCCCCGGGGCCGATCGACCAATCGAGCCGGTCGAACAGGGTGCGGTCGGCGATCGCGTAGCTGAGTTGATGCAGGTCGAAGACGTCTTTGCCCAGTCGGCTGACGGCGAATTCGCGAAGTTTGATGGTGTCGCGCGCCTCGGGAACGTCTCGGATCAACTCGTTGGCGGCGTCGATGCGGAACTTCGGCTTTGAGGTACGTGCTGGTGGCCCGCGGCGCAGCCAGGCCAGCTCTTTGCGCAACAGGTTCTGACGGCGAGCCTCATTGGCGGCAGCCTGCCGGACCCGCTAGGCTCGGGCCAGCACATAGGCGGCGTAGCCGCCTTCGTAGGAGTCGACGACAGCATCGTGAACCTCCCAGACGCGATTGCACACCGCATCCAGGAACCAGCGGTCGTGGCTGACCACGAGCATGGCCATACCGGCGGACTGGCGGGAGTTCAGATGATCGGCCAACCAGGCGATCGCTTCAACGTCGAGATGGTTGGTTGGCTCGTCCAGTACCAAGAGGTCGTGGTCGCCCAGGAGCACCGCTGCCAGCCCGACCCGGCGGCGCTCGCCACCGGAGAGGTCGGCCACACCGCGGTCCAAGTCGATGTCAGCTAGCAGGGAGTGCACCACCGCGCGCCGGGAAGCCTGTGCGGCCCACACATGATCGGCTTGGCCGCCGATGACCGCATCGCGCACGCTGGCACGCTCGTCGAAGCGCTCGGTTTGCCCCAGATAGCCGATCGAGGATCCGGAGTTGCGAATGATCTGGCCGGAGTCCGGGTCAGCCTCGCCCACCAGCAGTCGCAGCAGCGTGGTCTTGCCGTCGCCATTGCGGCCGACCACGCCGACCACATCACCGGTGCTCAGCCCGAGGCTGACCTCATCCAGCAGGGTGCGGGTGCCGAAGGCGAGACTGATGCGCTCGGCATTGACGATATTGGCCAAACTCAGCGGCCGCGAAGTGCGCGACCCACCCCCTTGGCGGTGGGCATCGGTCCCCGCGGGATGGGTGCCTTGGGGCGAACCGCATCCAGTGCGCGCAGCCGGGACTTGACGTCCTCGATCTGTGCCGGGGAGATTGCTTTGGGCAGCTTCTTGATCTGGTCGGCCAGCTTCGCCAGCGGAACCTGACCCTCGCCGTCGCCCATCACGATGGTCTGGACCGGAATGCCGTAAGCGACCTGCTCGTGCTTCTTGACCTCGCTGTTGAGCATGGTCGCCAGTCGGGCCGACTGGCCCTCGCCGATCAAGATGATGCCGGGGCGTCCCACAACCCGGTGGACCACATCGAGTTGGCGGTTCGCGGTGATGACGGCGGTGTAGCTCCACTTCTTGGAGTCGAGCATCGACAGTGCAACCTCCGCCGATCCGGGCTGGCCCTCATAGCGGGTGAAGGTCGCCTTCTTGGCTCGGCCGACGAGCACGTACAGCGCTGCGGTGAGCCCGCCGGTGATGCCCAGGATCAGCCACATCCACCACGGCGACACCCAGATGCCGACCAGGCTCACCACCAGCGCCACGGCGACGAAGGTGCCGCCCAGGTACAGGTTGAGTTGCGGGTCGACGTCGGCGGTGACCTTGTAGGTCTGCCAGAACTGGCGATACCACGGCCAATCTCGGGGGTCGTTGGAGTTCTTCTTCGCCAGCTTGGCGGCTTTCAGCTCAGCCTTCTGCTTGGCGGCCAGTTCCTTGGCCTTTTCACTCGCCATCGATGTACTCCGACTGTCGTTGCCTGCAAGGCAGCACCCTACCGTGGGCTCAGGCCGTGCGCTTACTCAGGGCCTGCCGATACAACCGTCCGGCCCGGTAGGACGAGCGCACCAGCGGGCCACTCAGGACGCCGGCGAAGCCGATCTCGGTGGCCTGGCCGGCCAACTCGTCGAACTCCGCCGGTGTCACCCATCGATCAATGGGATGGTGGTGTGCGCTGGGGCGCAGGTATTGGGTGATCGTGATCAGGTCAGTGCCGGCGTCGTGGATGTCGCGCAGCGCCTGCACGGTCTCGGCATGAGTTTCACCCATACCCAGAATCAGGTTCGACTTGGTGACGAGACCGTGTTCGTGGGCTCGGGTGAGCACGCCCAGCGAGCGCTCGTAGTCGAAGCCGGGCCGAATCCGGCGGAAAACCCTCGGCACGGTTTCCACGTTGTGGGCGAACACCTCCGGCGCGGCCTCGAAAACCTGGTCGAGCAGATCCGGGCGTCCGGAGAAATCGGGGGCGAGCAGCTCTACGCCGACTCCCGGGTTGCGGGCGTGGATGGCTCGCACCGTCTCGGCGTACAGCCAAGCGCCCTCATCGGCCAGGTCGTCGCGGCAGACGCCGGTGACCGTGGCGTAGCGCAAACCCATGGTGGCGACCGATTCGGCGACGCGAACCGGCTCTTCGGTGTCGTAGGCCTTCGGCTTGCCGCTCTCGATCTGGCAGAAGTCGCAGCGTCGGGTACAGGCGTCGCCACCGATCAGGAAGGTGGCCTCGCGGTCGGCCCAGCACTCGTAGATGTTGGGGCAGCCGGCCTCCTGGCAGACGGTATGCAGACCTTCGTCGGCCACCAGTTGGCGTAGCTCGTTGTATTCCGGGCCGGTCCGAGCCGTGATCTTGATCCAGCTCGGCTTGCGTTCGATGGGGGTTTCGGCGTTGCGTACTTCCAGGCGAAGCAGCTTGCGGGGCTGGGTATCGGTCACCCCGCCATGGTAATCGCGCGAGAGGCTTGCGGCAGGGGCGATTATTACCCGGGCCGATTCAGATGCTCAACCCGTAGCGAATCGGCGCCACCGGCATGGTGAGGTCGTGCAGGTCGGGGGAGAACACGAACGGTTCGAAGGCCAAGTATTCATCCAGGTACGGCTCCAGATCGTGGCCGACCTCGGCCAACGAGGGTGCCCAGCTGAGTTCGGCGGCGACAGACGTCACTCCAGCATCGGCGATGCCGCAGGGCACGATCTTGTCGAAGTCGTCGAGATGGCTGGATACATTCAGGGCGAAGCCGTGCATGGTCGTGCGTTTTGACACCCGGATTCCGATGGCGGCGATTTTACGCTCTGGCCGTCCAGCACCGGCGGCCAGCCAGACCCCGGTGCGGTCAGGGACGCGGCCGGTCGAGATGCCGTAATCGGCCAAGAGTCGGATCAGCGCCTCCTCCAGGCGACGCACATAGTCGACCACCCCGACCCGTCCAGGCAGCGTGACGATCGGGTAGCCGACCAACTGGCCAGGACCGTGATAGGTGATCTTGCCGCCGCGATCCACGTCGACGACCGGGGTTCCATCCTGCGGCCGCTCGTGCGGCTCGGTGCGACGCCCCGCAGTGTAAACCGGGGGATGTTCCACGTAGATGACCGTGCCTGCCCGCGAGCCGGCGGCCACCTGGGCGTGCACATCACGCTGGTGCTGCCAGGCGGTGTGGTACTCGGTGAGTGAGCCTTCGTTCAGTCCCAGGTACTCGTACTCGATAGCGGTCGTCACAACCCCAGTTCGCTGCCAAAGTCGCCTTCTTCAAGGCGGGCCTTCACCATGCTGAGGAAGCGTGCCGCCTCAGCGCCGTCGACCAGGCGGTGATCATAAGTCAGCGACAGGTACATCATGTCGCGAATCGCGATCATCTCGCCCTGCTTGGGATCGGTGATCACCATCGGACGGCGCACCACGGCGCCGGTGCCCAGGATCGCGACCTGGGGCTGGTTGATGATCGGCGTGTCGAACAAGGTGCCGGCCGAGCCGTAGTTGGTGATCGTGAAGGTGCCACCGGACAACTCGTCGGGAGTGACCTTGTTGTTCCGGGTGCGCGCAGCCAGGTCGGCGATCTTGTTCGCCAAACCGGTCACGTTGAGGTTCCCGGCGGCGGCGATGACGGGAACCAGCAGGCCGCGTTCGGTGTCCACCGCGATGCCCAAATGCTCGGCCTCGGCGTAGCTGACCGTGCCAGCCTCGGTATCAATGGTGGCGTTGACCCGCGGGTAGTGCTTCAGAGCCTCTGTGGCGGCCTTGGCGATGAACGCCAGGAAGGTCAGTCCCACACCCTCACGGGAGCGGAAAGTGTCCTTCACCTTGGAGCGGAGCTTGGCGACATTGGTCAGGTCCACCTCGACAGTGGCGG
>DMIX01000336.1 GCA_003451975.1 Propionibacteriaceae bacterium | reverse complement strand
ACTCGACCGCGAAGGCGTCCTGCTCCTCGCGCGTGGCCTTGCGGATGACGATCCGGGTCCAGGCCCCGACGTAGATCCGCTGACCGGCGGTCAGTTCCACCCGTCCTTGCGGAATAGGCATCGCCGGCAGCGGCCCGGCGGCCGGGCCCACGAAAGTGCCGTTGGCCGAGCCCAAGTCCTCAATCCACCAACGGCTGCCGTCGTGGGTGAGCATCGCATGACGCCGACTGCACCCGGAGTCGAGTTCGCATTCCACATCGGGGAAGATGCCGCGACTGTGTGACAACCGTCCGATGAGGTTGCTCTCCTTGACCAGCGGCACGATGTCGGGCAAACCGACCGAGGGCATCGGGTCGGTCGATCCCTGCGCGGTGTACCAATCGGGATCGATCCACAACTCCGCAATCCACTCCACGGTCGGCTTGGTGGCAGCAGGCTGCTCGGTCGGTGGCGTCGGGATCGCAGCGGCTGTCTCCGGTGCCGCTGCCGGTTCTCCGAGGCTGGGCCACTGCGGTCTCGCGGGCTCAGCCGGCGTCGCGGTGCCGGTGAAGTCGAAACCACAGGCTTCGCAGAACAGGGCCTCGGCGACGTTCGACGCCCCACACGACGGGCAGGTCACCGCGGTCGGGGACGGCGATTCTTCGACCGCCTCGGGGGAAGACTGTTGCGGCGCCTCGATGGGCAGCCCGCACACTGCGCAGAAGTCGTCTTGGTCACTGGAGTGCCCAGCGGGACACGTTGCCATCTCAGCCCCTGATTCGCGTGGTCTTGGTGGACGCAGTATCCAAAGCCATCTCATCGGCCTTGGAGACCGCCTGCTTCAGTCGAACCGTGCCCGTTCGGGCGTCGCCGATATCAACTACCTTACGGAGTTTCGCTGTGGCCTCCGCATTTCCGGTCTCCGTGGCGAGTTGCACCGCTCGACCCAGCTTGGTGGTCGCTGTGCCGGTGTCGCCGGCTTCCTTGGCGGCGAGGCCGTCTTGGATCATCTGAGCCAACTCGACCTGGCCGGTGTAGTGGGCCACTTCGGGGTTGATCTGCGCGGTCAGATTGGTGTCGGCCGACCATTTCGCCTTCACGAGTCCCTGAGTGAGGAGATCAGGTCCCACGGCGAGCTGCACTCGGGCGGCGAGCTGTTCCTGGCCGACAGCCTTGGCCGGCAGCCGCACCGAGACGTGATAGTCGCGTTCCTCGTCAGCCCAGGAACCGGTCGGGTAGCTCATGGTGAGCTGATTCACCGGTGTGCCGCGGTGGGTGAGGTCCTCGACAGTGGGGGAGACCTGCCGGATGAACAACACCTGGGCACCTTGCGGAATCCAGACCCGCAGTTCGGCGTTCGCCACACCGCGGGCCATCGAGTTGCGCATCAGTTCTGCGAAGACGGCGCTCAACTGGCTGGGGTCGCCGATGATGTCGACGGTGCCCAACAGGGCTTGGGCGATCTTGCGGATCTCGGCGACCTTCCAGTCCACACCGACGCCGCGAGCATCCACCTGGAAGTGACCGGAGCATTTGGCCAGGGCTGCATCCAACTGCTGCGGCGTTTCGTTGTGGTTTTCACCGTCGGTGAGCAGGATCACATGCTTGTTCGCCAGATTGCCGATCGAGTCGAACAGCGCCTTGCACAGGTTCAGCCAGGTACCCATGGCCGTGCCGCCCTCGGCACGGAAGAAGCTGATGGCGCGTTTGGCCTCGGCGCGGGTACGGGGGTCCATCGGGATCATGCCCGCCCCGGTCTGCACCATGGGGTAGGCCAGATAGGCCTTGTGGTTGCCGGCGACCACCGCGAAGTAGGTGCCGTCCAGGATGTTGTCCAAGGCGATCATGGCGGCCTGTTTGGCTGCCTGCATGTTGGCATGGCCCATGGAGCCGGAGGTGTCGACAGCGATGATCTCGCCGGCGCTGCCGCTCCCGGTTCGGCCAGCCGCTCCCGCATCGCTACAGCGAACGGTGATGATCGCGTTGACGTCGGTGCCACCATCGGGCAGGAACTCGTTCTGGTAGACCGCAGAGCTGAACTCAGCCACGCCGCTATCCCTCACCTTCTGGGCTTGACTCATCATCGGTGATGCCCAGGTTACTGTCCGCCTCCAGCGCCGCCACCCGGGCCAAAGCCACGGTCACATTGTCATGCCCGCCTTGTCCATTCGCCCACACCACGAGGGTCTCCGCCACCGCCACCGGAGAACTCTGGTCCGCCGCGCTGGTCAGCTGCGAGAACAGCTCTTCGGGTTCGGAGGCGTAGTTCCACAGACCGTCAGAACACACCAGAACCCAGTCCGGTGCTGTGAGGCGTGTTGATCCGACCCGAGGCTCGATATCGAGGGCGTCGCGTCCCAGCCACTTGGTGATCGCGTGCGCGCGGGGCAGTGACTCGGCTTCGCTGCGCGCCATTCCCTGCTCGATGAACGCCTGAGCCATCGAGTCGTCCACGCTGAGCAGTTCCTGACGGCCCTCGCCCAGCAGATAGATCCGCGAGTCACCCAAATTGGCGAAGTGCACCTCATCACCCAGGACGACCGCGGCGGCGAGGGTCGCCGAAGGTGCGTTGGTGGAGTCCGGATCGGTGATGGCGATGACGGCCTGGTTGGCGGCTGCGCTGGCGTCGACGAAGGCGGTGGCCAGCACGGCCGCGGCGTCGTCGGCCGCGCTCAGTGAGGTGACGACCTCGATCAGATGATCGCGGACAGCGGCTGCGGCTGCGGTTGCGGCCGCATCAGGGTCGGTGCTGCTGGAAACGCCGTCGCATACGACCAGGACCGCGTTCGGACCTTCGGACCACAGGGCCATCGCATCTTCGTTGCGAGAGTGTCGCAGACCCCGATCGCACACTCCACCGACCCAGTCCGAAGGACTCTCGCTGTAGTGGTCACGAGCACTGGGCGCCTTGGCTCCACAGATTTGGCAGTAGCCGTCGGAATCGATCGTGCCGCCGCAGGCGGCACAGGTGACGACCTCGCTGGCGCGGCTGCCCAACCTACGGGTCTGGGTGGAGGCGTCGCCGGGCGTCCGCGGTTGCGGCGCAGGCACCGTCTGGTCGGGATTCACCGTCGCGCCACAGGCCTCGCAGTAGGCCGCCCCCGGGGCGACCGGTTGCCCGCAATTCGGGCAGGAGAGGACTTCCGGTGGCACGGCATCCGGATGCTCACTGCTCCATAGTGGCCACTGCGGCTCGGTCATAGCAGGCTCCACGGTCGTAGTGAATTGGCGAGGTCGACGTAGCCGGCCCGCGTGCTCGCAGACGTGGACAACGCGGCCAGCCGGCGGTAACAGTCGGCCAGATCGGACAGCATCACCGTCGGTGTCAGCGGCGCGCCGCCGCGATGCACCACGACACCCTGGCTGGTGAGCAGTAGGGCACGACGCAGCAGTACCGCCCGGGCCTCGGTCTCGACCTGCGGCTCCAGGGGTGCTGTGGCGACGGCGTCGAAGGCAATGGCCATCTCGTCGGCCGTGCGGGCGGCGGCGACCACGGTGGTGGCGCGCAGCCGCTGTGATTCGGGGTAACCCCGCGAGGTGGTGGGCACCATCTCCAAGGCCCGCATCGCCCCGGCAAGATCGTTGCGCTGGCGCCGGATCCGAGATAGGCCGAAGGCCGACGGAGTGACATAGGCCGCGTCGGTGCTGGCGCAGATGCGGTACAGGACTTCGGCGAGGTCGTATTCGCCGCCCAACTCGCACGCGGTAGCCAAGGCCAGTTTGGGAGCCAACTCGCCGGGCAACTCGCCGTAGACGGCATTGAACGCGCTTTGCGCTTTGCCGTAGTCCTTGGCGGCCAGCGCCCCTAATCCGGCCAGCCACAAGG
>DMIX01000040.1 GCA_003451975.1 Propionibacteriaceae bacterium | reverse complement strand
CTACCAGTTCGAGACCATCCACCCCTTCCTGGATGGCAACGGACGCATCGGGAGGCTCCTGATCAACCTGCTCCTCATGGAGCGTGAACGCCTTGCACTGCCCCTGCTCTACCTGTCCAGCTATTTCGAGAGCTACCGCCAGACCTACTACGACCGCCTTCAAGCCGTCCGCGAGGCCGGCGACATCGACGGCTGGCTGCTGTTCTTCCTCGAAGCCGTGAAGTCTCAGGCGACCGACGCCGTGGCACGTTCCCGCACCCTCGTAGCCATTCGCGAGTCTTACCTTGCCGACGCAATCCAGACCCGGTCCAGCCTGCCAGCTCTGGTGGAGCTGATCACGCGCACGCCGGTCGTCACCGTGAGGTCCGTCCAAACCGCGACGGGCCTCACGAACCCGGCGGCCAGGACACTGATCCGAAACGCCGAGTCGCGAGGCTGGCTCCAAAGCATCGGCACCCGCGGCAGAGGCGGCAAGGAGTTCTGGGTCGCCCCAAGCGTGCTCGATGTGATGGAAGAACCCATGGCCTACACCCACACCACCACCACCGCCGAACTCACTTCGTCCTAGACGGCGCGCGTCAACGCTGCGGGCTCACCCCAGACCCAGCCCGGTCTCGATTGCCTCGATGATTTCTGGACGCAGCCGGGCTGCGCTGATCACCTTGTCGACCGAGCCCACCCGGACGGCGCGGTGAATGTCGTGGATGCCGTCGAACTCGGCGGCCACCTCGCTGATCTTCTCGGCGCGGATGGCTGCCCGGGCATCGGCCAACTCCAACTGCAGCGCGGCTCGCTCGTGGGAGCGGGCGTTGCGCAGTTTCGCTTCGATCGAGGCTACCCGCGGGTCGGCGGCAGTCCGCTTGGCGACATCGCCGGCGAAAACCACTGCGGCGGCCGGAGCCCCGCCGATCACCGAGGCGAACGAGCCCTCGATCGCCAGCACGGTCATCTTCGTGTTCAGCTGCTTGCTGAACACCACGAACGCGCCACCGTGATAGCGGCTGATCACCACGAACACGATGGGCCCGCGGAAGTTCACGATCGCCCGGCCAATCTCGGCACCGTACTCCAACTGCAGATTGCGCATCGATTCCGGGGAGCCGTCGAAGCCGGACAGGTTCGCCAGCACCACCACCGGACGATTGCCGGAGGCGGCGTTGATCGCCCGGGCCACCTTCTTGCTCGACCGCGGGAACAAGGTGCCGGCCGTCCAGGTGTCTGGGCCGTCGGTGGGCGGGAACCCTGACCGCGGCACCGGCGCACTCTCGATGCCCAGCATCGCCACCGGATAGCCGCCGACCCGGGCGTCGATCACTACGGCGGTGTCGGCATCGGCCATGCCCGCCCACCGCTCGGTGCGCGGATGGTCGGCGTCACACACCGCAGCGATCACCGTGCGGATGTCGAAGGCCTTCTTGCGGTCGGGGTTGTGGGTGGCCGAGAAGATCTGACCCACGGTCGTGAAGTCACTGCCGGCCAGCTCGTGGGGGTGCTCCGATACGTCCCGATCGGACGGATCGGTCGTGGCTGCGCGTCGCGGACGCTCCTCACCAGGCAGCACATAGGTCTGCTCGTAATGGCCCATCAGGATGCCGAAGGCGCCGGCCAGGTCGGGCGCCCAATACTGCGCCTGCCCGTTCGGGCCCATCACCCGGTCGTAGCCGCCGATGCCGAAGTTGTCTTCGGCTGATACTCCCCCGGAAAAGTCGAGTGACTGCTTCCCGGTGAGCACCATCGCCGAATCCGGCGTCATGACCAGGATGCCGCGGGTGTGCATCAGCATGGTCGCCTCGGCATTCCAATACGGCTGAGCACCCACGTTGATGCCGGCGACCACGATGTTGATTTCGCCACCGCCTTGGGTGAACTCCACGATGCGGCGCAGTGCGGCTCCGACCCAGTCCATGTTCTCGGTGCCCGATTCCATCGAAATCCGGGCACCAGACGACAGCGTGTACCACTCGATCGGGACGCCCAGTTCGGCGGCCAGGTCGAGTGCGGCGATGATCCGGCGGCATTCCGGTTCGGCGACCGCGCCCAGGCCACGGTTCGGATCGCCGGACAGCACGATGCGCCTGATGCCTTCCGGATACAGCGAGGTCGGGGTGGTGACCAGGCCGGCGATGATGCCCGCCTTGTTCTGCCCCGGACGGCGCTTCACCTCGATCAGCCGGTCGGGGGCGCCGGCAGCCACGTTCGGATCGAGATCGAGCTCGACCATGGTTCCGCCGGGCCCGGCCAGGGTCTCCGACAGCTCGTAGGGGTACACCAGTCCGCGCCGCCTGGCCCGAATCACCTGCGCGGCGTAGTCGTCCAGGGGTTGCAGCGGCTCGTCCGGCGGCGGTACCACGGAGGCGGCCACCCCCGAACCGGGCTTGGCGTGGAACCGGATCGCCAGCTTGGTGGGTGCCGTGTCGGGCCTGACGAAGGTGCCCTCAGCAAGTACCTCCTCAATGCCGGTGCCGTCCGACAGTGGGGTGATCTTGTGCTGCAAGGTCATCACGTCACGCAGATCGAGTTCGATCTCGGGCCAGACGTAGACCCACACATGGTTCATATCCAGGCGGCTGCCGGTCGTGCCGCGCGCGGCACGAGTGCGGCGGATCGACTCCAGGCAGTTTTCCACGGCGCGCTCGGCGTGCGGCAGGCCGATCAGGCGACCGTTGGCGTCGCGTACGGCGGCGAGTTGGCTCACCTCGGCCATGGCCACCAGTCGACGGTCGTCGGGATTGGCCTTGGCCACACACTCGAAGAGCAGCACGCCGCGGGGGGCTGGCAGCCGGGTTGCGTCGAACTCGCTGAGCCGCCACAGGTTCAGCCGCCGGAAGACCATCGGGTGGACGCCGCGAACCCGGGCGTCCTCGACCGGTTCGCCGGCTGCGTCGGGTCGGAAGGTGAGGTAGTCGACGTCACCGTCGGCCGAGCAGGCCGCGATGGTCACCCGGCTCACTCCCTCGCGTTCCCACCCTCGGAGCTGCTCGCGCAGCGTGGTGGCCCGGTCGGGGTCTGGCCCGGATGGCCAGCCGACGTACAACTCGACGATCGCCTCACCCTCGGCCGGACGGCCACGCAGCTGGTCGGCAACCATCGCTGCGACCGGGCCGTCGGCATCCAGTTCGCCGGCTACTGCGTTTGCGGTGATGACCCGAATCGGACGGTCGTCGATGACACAATCGCCGGTCACCACCGATCGGCCGTCGAC
>DMIX01000211.1 GCA_003451975.1 Propionibacteriaceae bacterium | reverse complement strand
TCGGCGAGTTCGACCACGTTCATTCCGCCGGCATCGCCGGTACCCGGCGAGCTCGTCGGCGAGGTGTGCATCGAGACGAAACACACCCGCAGTACGCCTGATCGGTCGGGGTTCGTGAGTGGGGTGCGCACGCGGCGAGCTTAGTCGGGCACCGCCACACCGCCGGGCGGCGCTCGTTGAATCGTGAAAGAATCCCTCGGTGAGCACCCCACCCCTGGCCCCGACGACGGCCGGGAACGAACGCCACGGGCTCTTTCTGGTGATTCTGGCCGGGCTCGGCATGGTCGGCCCGTTCTCCATCGACACCATGTTCCCGGCTTTCGCCCAGCTCTCCGCCGAGTGGGGTGTCTCCGAATTCGCACTGCAACAGGTGATCAGCGTCTACATGCTCACCTTCGCGGTGATGAGCCTGGTGCACGGTCCGCTGTCCGACGCCCTGGGTCGCAAGCCGGTGATCATAGCCGGAACCATCGTCTTCATCGCCGCTTCGGTGGGCTGCGCGCTGTCTCCGAGCCTGGGGGTGCTGCTGGTGTTCCGGGCTCTGCAAGGCATCAGTGCCGGTGCTGGGGTGATCATCAGCCGCGCCATGGTGCGCGATGTCTTCAGCGACGCGCAGGCCCAGCGCACCATGAGCCATATCGCCATGATCTTCGGATTGGCACCAGCGGTGGCTCCCGTGGTCGGCGGCGCGCTGCTGGTGTTCGGCAACTGGCGTTGGATCTTCTGGTTCCTGGTCGCAGTCGGTTTCGTCATCCTGATCCTGGTGGTGTTCTTCCTTTCCGAGACCCACCCCGAATCACGGCGCACTGCGTTCCGGCCACGGCCACTGGTGGCCGGGCTGATCAGCGTGATCCGCGACCCGGGTGGACGGCGACTGGCCTTCACCGCGCAGCTCAATATGGGCGCCATGTTCCTCTACATCTCGGCTGCGGCTCTGGTGATCGGGACCCTGCTCGGCTTGGGCGAGGGCGACTTCTGGATCTTGTTCGTGCCGATGATCTCCGGCATGGTGTTGGGATCGTGGGCGAGCAGTCATCTGGCCGGACGCATCAGTCCGGTGCGCCAGGCCAGCATCGGCTATGTGATCAGTCTGAGTGCCGGCGTGGTGAATCTGGCGTTCAGCCTGATCCCTGCCACCCAGGGGTTGCCGTGGCCGATCGTGGCGCTGCCCGTGCTCACCTTCGGGTTGGGCCTAACCTTCCCGGTGGTGACGCTGGCCATGCTCGACCTCTTTCCCGACACCCGCGGCGCAGCATCGTCGGTGCAGAATTTCGTCACGCTGTTGGGCAATGCCGCCATCTCCGGAATCGTGGCGCCGCTCTTGGCCTTTTCCTTCACCGGGCTCGCGGTCGGCTCGTTGGTCCTGATGGGGCTGAGTGGACTGCTGTGGCGCCGTCACATCGCCCTGGTCCGCATCACCGAACGCGACGCCAGCCAGGCGACCGGCTACGAGCCGTTCGATTGAGGACGCTGTGCCATCGGGAAACCGGGTGCCAGGCGCGACCGCCGAGGTCACTGCTGTCGGCCAATTCTGGGCCGCCGTCACTTCTGTAACCCGACACGCCGACGACACGCCGAACGGGCCCAAATTCGTCGAATTCGAGGGCGGAAACCTCTTGCGCATCGCTGTGGCCGAGGACTAGAAATCTAGGTACCGGATCACTTCGGTGGTTCGGGAATCGGAAGCAGGAAGTCAACCGTTCGATGGCTTGCCATCGAGATCCCCGGTGATGCGAGGGATGTGTTGGCTGGTGGTTTTCGGTTGATCGATCCAGATCATCACCTCTGGTCGAGGGTAGGCCCCGGAGACTCATACTCGCCGGGGCCTTTCCCTTGGCCCCGAGTGGTCATCGCCGCCGCACTACCGGTGTCGCAGCGTCACAATCCTTGTCGCAGCGCCTCGGCGAGCAACTCCTCGCGGCTGGTGGCGTTGAGCTTGCGATAGAGATTGGCCCGGTGGAACTTCACCGTGTTGACCGAGACGAACAGCTCCGCCGCGATAGCGGTATTCGTCAGGCCACGACGCACTCCATCGAGCACTTCCATCTCCCGTTCGGCCAGCCGCAATCGGCTGCGATTACGGGGCTCGACTCCGGCATACCCCCGGGCCAACGACAGGCTGCTGCGGATCAGGGACGACGTCTTGGTCGGCAATCCTTCGATGAGCTCAACCGCTTCCTCACGGGTGGCCAACACCATCGGCCACGGGGCGGTCTGATACTTCAGCCGGGCACCACCGCGCAGCATCACCGAGACCGCCGTGGCTTCCTCACCGGCCCGCAGATTATTGATGGCCGAGATCAGACCCAAGTGCCAACCGATCCTCGGGGTATCCGGCTCCAGTTCCTCGTCAGTGGGGACCATCGGGCCACGGGCGGCACCAGCACCGACCAGCACGCAAGCCTCCAGCATCCGTTTTCCCCACGGCGACCAGCGGTGCTGCGCCCCCGGCGGCAGCGCTTTGACGAATGCTGAGATTTCCGCCGAGGACCGGGGGCCGAGCTGAATCGAGGACTGCAGCAATGACTCGGTGAGTAGGGCGAACATGCCCGGAGCCTCCGGGTGATGCTGCCACGCCTCCCACCGAGGATCCCCGAGAACCTCGTCGATCAATTCCTCCAAGGTGTCGCGGTCGCCGAGGGCGACCAGCGCGATGGTGCGGAGGTAGACCAGCACCGACCATTCCGCTGGCCGCGGCAGTCGGAACGACGCCACTCGGGTGAAGGCCTCTGCGCTGGCGAGGTCGCCGCGATCCAAGGCCTCCCCGGCGTCGACGATGGCGTTCATGGCCAGGTCGTATTCGCGGTGGTACTGGCGAGGCAGCACCTCCATGGTGCTCACGTCTGCGCGCGAGGTGCCCAACAGGATCGCCGTCATCTTCACGGCACCGATCAAGGAACTGAGGCGTCGATCACCCCGTCCGATGACCAGATTCGGCTGACGGCGCAGCGGCCACAGCAAGGTGCGGGCCACCTTGGCCACCAGGTCTATGCGATCCAGCTGAAGCAGCATCCGCATCACCAGCAGCCCGTCGGAGACCAGTTCGGGAGGCACGCCGTCGCGCACCTCCTCGGGATGGGCCTCCAGGAGACCCGCCCAGCGCACGACCGCTCGGGTGGCCATGCCCAACTCACCGGTTCCGAAGGCCACCACAGCGGCCTTCGCCAATCGGAACATCTGAGCCTTCACGCTGCCCGTGATGGCCCCACTCAGGAACTCCCGCTGGACGGCCGCCACAGCGGCGTCGGTGGACGGCTCGCCCCGTCCGGGCTGGAGCAACGTCGCTGTCGCCAGCAGGCTCGGATACTGAGCCAACAGTTGCGGGTCGATGCCGGTCATCTCGGTCCACAGGTGACGGGCCGAGGCGTCGCACAGTTCCCACAGCCAGGCATCGCAGAACTTCTCGGCTTCCGGCAGAGAATGATTGGCGACCAACATCGTCAAGGCCAACTCCGGATCGCTGCTCGCGGCAGCGGCATCCGCGATAGCGGCCCGGTCAGCGTCGAACTGCTCGGTGGAGACGTCGGCGTGCCAGTTCAACAGCAGATGCTGACGCAGCACCGGATACCACCGAAACAGCCATTCGCCACTCGGCGACTCCGCGACGGCACCGAAGCCCATCCGGGGCAGCCGGTCGAACAGGTAGGCGGCCCGCTCCCGTCCGAACATGCGAGTCAGCAGCGTGGCACTGAATCGTGACGCCTGCGCCAACTGCCGCACTTCATTCCAGAATTCCTTGGCGCCCTGGCGATCCGGGATCCAGCCGGCCACGGCCTGCGCCGGATCGATCGTGCCGGCCACACATTCGGTGGGGAACAGCGATATCACGCGCTCGACCAGCGCCGGAATGCCGTGGGTTGCCTCCAGTACCGCTCGCACGGTGTCGTCGGTGGCATGAGGAATGTGCTCAGAAAGCAGGCCCGCAGTTTCAATATGGGAGTAGGCGAGATCGCGGTCACCGATGAGTTGATAGCCGACATCGCCGGCGACGGCTTCCCTGACCAGCGCCTGTGCGTCGACGGCAGTGGCCACCAGGCTGAAGCCCGCCAACGAACCCGCCAACCGAATCAGTTCACGGCTGGCTTCGATGGGCAGTTCGTCCATGCGCAGGACACCCAGCACCACGGCGGTGTCGACAGCGTCCACGGCAGTGGCCAGCAGGTGGGACAAGGCACTCCACGCTGTCTCGTCGCCCGGATCCTCGTCCTGCGGGACTCCGGCCAGCGCTAGTTGATAGGCCAACAGCCGGGCCATGGCTGCCGGAGTCGACTGTCGAGGGTCGAACTCCACCACGAGTCGAATTTCGTCCGACGGCTGCTGCTCCCAGGACTGCAACAGCGCGGCCTTGTGCGTGCCGACGCCGCCTTCGATGAATATCGCCGGAATTGCGGGGTTGATCAGCGCCAGCAGCCTTCGTCGCGTCGGTGGGGTCAGGGTCCGCTCCTCGTAGGCGGCAAGCTGACGGTGACTTCCGCCCAATCACATTCCGAGATGTGCGCCGCCAAACCCCATCATGCCCGAGAACGAGAACAGAGAGCACCCACTGTTTTCGGGTGTCGGGCAATAGTTGTGACCAGCGAGGCCACTGCGGCGATGAATTTCGATGACGAGCCGACGCCGAAGGCGAATCATGAGGTGGACTTATGGGGCGGCCCGCGGGGACTGCGAGGCCGCCCCGGCCGAGTCCGGAGGTGGTGATCGCCATTGATCACCGGTCCGGAAACCCGGGTGTTTGTCCAGCCCTTAGGGGGTGAACCATTCCAGGGGTGGTAATCCATTCATCGAAACTGCACTGACACTGGCTAGCTGAGTGCATTCGGACTCTCCGATGAGGAGCGCCAGAAGTGCACCCAGCAGTGCCAGAGCCAGGACGAACCAGGAGGGCACCTGAATCCGACGGCGCGGTGTGGATTCAGCTACCACCGGTGCTGCGCTTGGGGGAGCCACAAACACCTCCTGTAGATCTCCTAGCTGTCACTCGAAACCTGGCGGTCTCGAACGACCCTGACTCTAGAGAGCCCAGCCAGCATCCGGGGAGGCCCGCAGCGGGGATCGTTGCCACAACCATCCCTGTAGTCATCGTTGCCTACCCGCCCCCTACCCCCGATGCCGAGAGGCCACAATGGAGCGGTGGATGCGAACAATCTCAGATCAGTGCAGGTGCGACGAATCGGCCAACGACGCTTCGAGGCCTCCAATGAGCGCGGCGGCAAGCTCGTCTTCGGTGAAGGAACCGACGCCGCCTTCAGCCCCGTCGAACTGTTGCTGACAGCGATCGCCGGCTGCACAGCCATCGATGTGGACTACCTGACGAGCCGGCGAGCCGAGCCCACCGACTTCGAGGTGGAGGTGATCGCCGACAAGGTCAGCGACGAGCAGGGCAACCACCTGGGTTCGGTGCTGACACGGTTCCGGATCAGCTTCCCCGAAGGAGCGGACGGCGACCGCGCCCGAGAGGTACTTCCGCAGGCGGTGCAGCGGTCCCAGGACCGGCTGTGCACGGTTTCGCGCACCGTCCTGTTGCCCACACCGGTGAGCTTCGAGATCAACGACGCCCCTTCGTCCTGATCTCGACAATCAGGCCCGGACAAGGGAAAAGGCCCCGGCGAGTATGAGTCTCCAGGGCCTTCCCTCGACGTCGACGTGATGCTTCGAGGCCGATCAGAAGCTACCAGCCAGTCCACCCCTCATCACCGAGGCTTTGACGAGCCAAGAGCCCGATTTAGATCGACTTCCTTCTTCTGATCACCGTGCCGCCGAAGCGATCCGGTAAGGAAATTACTAGTCTGATCGGCAACGACGCGCAAGACTTTTAGTGAACTGAATTCGACAACTTTCGACACCCTCGGCGTGTCGTCGGCGTGTCGGGTGACGGCTGTGACGAAACGTCGATGTGATGGCTACGGCGGGCGGCGTCAACGATCCTGCAGGGTCCGCTCCATCGCCGACAACATGGCACGGGCGCTGGCACGCATGATTTCGAGATCCTCGACAGTCATGTTCTTGATCACCTCGATCATGGCCCGCTGCAGCAGTGAGTCCAGCTGTCGGGTCAGCGCCATCCCTTCCTCGGTGATGTGCAACCGCCGGATGCGCCGATCCGCCGTGTCATCGACACGCTCCAGCAGCCCTTTCTCCACCAGCCGATCCACCAGACCGCTCGCGGTGGGAGCGCTCACGCCGAGACTCACGCCGAGTTCGTGACCGGTCATGCCCGGGTCTTTGACGACGAAGCCCAGTACCCGGAATTGCTGCATGGTCAACTCCGCCGGCATCGGCATGGGGCCCGCAATCGCCAGAGCTTGGTCATGGACCTGGCTGTGGAGTTCGAAGATCTCGCGCAACAGTGATGCTCGGGACGCATCCAGTCCCAGCGATTCAACGTCCAGTAGACGATGCAACTCAACCCCTTGCCACTGGCAGAAATCGTTAGGGGTAGGCTAACTGATGCGGCCGTCATGTGGCCACAAGTTGAAGGGAATTCGCCTCGTGATCCGACTTACCAAGGGCAGCCTGGCCCAACGCAGTGTGGTCCTCCTGCTGAGCCTGCTCGTCATTGGCCTGGGGGTGTACGCCGCCGGAGCGCTCAAGCAGGAGATGATTCCGTCGATAGACGTTCCTCGCGGCAGCATTCTCAGCGTGTACCCCGGCGCCTCGCCGGAGGTCGTGGAGAGCCAGATCACCAAGCCGATCGAGGACGCCGTGAGCGGGGTCACCGGCGTCACCGGCGTCACCTCGAAGAGCTCCTCGGGCGTCTCCCAGGTCACTGTCGAGTGGGATTACGGCCTGAACCTGGACGACATGACCAACAAGCTGCGCAGCAGTGTGGCCGGGTTGGCGAGCACGCTGCCTTCGGGGGTCGACCCGCAGGTCATCACCGGCGGCTTCGACGACGTCCCGGTGATCATGCTGGCGCTGTCCTCGGATGACGACCTGAACACCCTCACCGACAAGGTGAATCAGCAGGTAACTCCGGCTTTGAAGGCCGTTGACGGTGTCCGTGACGTCTCGGTGGCCGGCGAAGAAGTCCACGAGATCATCATCAGCTACTCGGCGTCGACCCTGAACAACGAGGGCATCGATCCGGCCACCATCGCCCAGCTGTTCCCGGCGAACTCCATCGCCATTCCCTCCGGCACCATGCGCACGCCGACGGCGAACACCGACGTGCAGACCGGCCACACCTATCACTCCGCCGCTGAGATCGCCGATCTGCAGATTCCCACCGCCGACGGCCCGGTGCGACTCGGCGATGTGGCCACGGTGGCGGAGCAACCGGTCGAGACCACGTCGATCTCCCGGGTGGGCGGCAAGACCGCGATGACGGTCATGGTGGTCAAGAACCCCGATGCCAACACTGTCTCGGTGTCCAGCGGGGTGACCGCCCTACTGCCGCAACTGCAGGCCGACCTCGGCAACGGTGCGGAGTTCACCACCGTCTTCGACCAGGCGCCCTACATCGAACAGTCCATCCACGACCTGAGTGTCGAGGGTGGCATCGGTCTGGCG
>DMIX01000363.1 GCA_003451975.1 Propionibacteriaceae bacterium | reverse complement strand
GTGATGATCTCCGAGACGCTGTGGTTCCATTCCACCGACGTCGGCGAGCCGACCTGGCCCGGCCCGGCATAGGTGCTCTCATCACTCCACATCAACCACTGAGCCTGCTCGAAGTAGGGAAGTTCCAAGGAAATCGTGCTTCCGCCTGCGCCGGTGATGTGTGGTTGGTGTTGGCGGTCGATGGGGTCTGGGCCGAGCTCGGTGGGCAACAGGGCATTCAGCACCGGGTGCCCATCGCGAATAAACAGCCGGCCACCCGGACGCAGCAGTTCGGCCACCACCTGCGCCCAGCGATCGATTCGCGGAAGCCAGCAGATCGCGCCGATGCCGGTGTACACCAGATCGAACTGCCGCCCCAACACTGCGGGCGCGGAATAGACGTCCGACTCGACGTAACTGATCGCAACCCCGGCGGCCTCAGCGATCCGGCGAGCCTGGGTCAGGGATGCGGGGGAGAGATCGACACCGGTCACACTGGCCGCTCCCAGTCGATGCAGGCTGAGCGTGTCGGTACCGATATGGCATTGCAGGTGGACAACATCGAGCCCGGTGAGCTCACCCAACCGTGGCCGATCGAATGCCACCACTTTGGAAATGGCCTGCGGATCGGCCAGGAGCTCGGGAACCTCGTAGGAGGGTGCCTCGCTATGAATGGGGGCCCGCGAATCCCAGTTCGCGCGGTTGATCTGCAGATAGTCCTCAGCCACGGTGCCCAGGCTATTGCTTCGCTGCAGCCTAATCCCATCGATTAGGTAGACTGCTCGCGCTTGGCCGACACACGCTGGTGGTCAACATGGAACCGTCGAAGATGGGGTGAGACCGCTGGACTGGGGAATCGCGCTCGCCGGCCTGTTGGTCGGCGTCGTCGTGGGGCTCACCGGCATGGGCGGCGGTGCGCTGATGACCCCGATGCTGGTCTTCTTCTTCCGGATCGATCCGCTGACGGCCATCTCCAGCGATGTCGTCACCAGCCTGTTCATGAAGCCCGCCGGTGCGATCGTCCACATCGTGCGCAAGACCGCGAACCTGCAACTGGTCAAGTGGCTGGCCATCGGCTCGGTACCGGCCGCGTTCTCCGGAGCGATGATCATCGACCACCTGAAGTTCCTGGAGGGTTTCAACGAGATCCTGCTGAAGATGCTCGGAGTGGCCCTGCTGCTGGCCACCGCCGGGCTGGTGATGCGTGCCTGGATGCAGATGACGCAGCGTCGGCTGCCCTGGGGTGAAGGACCAGCCCCGATGGCCAGCGCCGAGGTTGTGGTGCGTCCGGTCGCCACCATCTGCATCGGAGCCGTCGGCGGCCTCATGGTCGGCCTGACATCGGTGGGCGCAGGCTCACTGATTCTGATCCTGCTGCTGATGGTCTACCCGCAGCTCAAGCCATCCCAACTCGTCGGCACCGACCTGGTGCAAGCGGTGCCGCTGGTGGCCTCGGCCGCCTTGGGTCACCTGCTGTTCGGCGCGGTCTCCTTCAGCGTGACCGGAGCACTGCTGATCGGCGCAATCCCCGGCGCCTTCATCGGCGCGCAGATATCGTCGCGGGCTCCTGGGGGGATCATCCGCCGCGTGCTGGCGGTGCTCCTGATGGCCTCGGGGCTGAAACTGATCGGGGCGCCGACCCCGGTGGTGTTGGGGGCCACGGTGGCGGCGATGATCGCCGGACCAATACTGTGGATCTACCTGCGTCGGCGTTGGAGCCCCACCGAGGCCGCGCAACGACGACGAGAAGCCGAGCAGGAGGCCGACGGTGAGCCCTGACACCATCGACTGGGTGTCCCTGGGGCGCCTTCCCCACCTGGTCCTCACCGACGACGACGTTGACCAGATCGCATTGATGCAGTTCGGTCTGCTCCCCGCGCAGCTTCGGTTCCAGCCGGGCGTCGACCTACCCGGTGGTGACCGACTCGTCTTGCAGGATCGCACCTCCACCCCGCTGGCGCTGGCTACCGCTGCCGGTGACCACTGGCAGGTGGAGATGCTGCGTCCGGTGCCGCACCTGGAGCCGTGGCCACAGCACTGGGACGGCGCCATGCTGATCGTCGACGGTTCGGTCGCTAGCGATACCGGCCTGCCGAGCGATCCTGCGCTGTGGGCGGTGCCCGGTCCGGACGATGCCAGTGGGCGACGCCTGCTGGCGCACGCCCGTGCCGCCGCCCGGCCGGCGGATGTGGTGCGGCGGCTGCCGCAGCCGCGCGGTGTCGGCCTGCTGGTCGGTGTCGACAGCCCCAGCCCTGATGCTGTCGCTGAGCGGCTCACCGGACGCCAGGGGGTCCATGTCGGTGTGGGCGGCGCTGCCGCGACCGATGCCGGTGGCACCGTGATCTTCTTCACCGGGCTGTCCGGATCGGGCAAGTCCACCGTGGCCAATGCGCTGGCTGCAGCGTTGGCCGGACGCACCGAACGTCCACTCACCCTGCTGGACGGCGATGAAGTGCGCCAGATGCTGTCGTCCGAGCTCGGCTTCGACGATGCCGGGCGGGCACTCAATATTCGGCGCATCTCGTGGGTGGCTGCCCTGGCGGCCCGGCACGGCGGCATCGCGATCGCCGCCCCGATCGCCCCCTTCGCCGCCGGTCGCGCGGAGGCCCGCCGCCTGGCCGAAGAAGTCGGCGACTTTCTGCTGGTGTGGCTGGATACCGATCTGTCGACCTGCGAGCAGCGGGACGCGAAAGGGCTCTACGCTAGGGCGCGGGCTGGCGAGGTGGCCAACTTCACCGGGATCAGTTCACCGTACGAGCCGGCAGCGGATGCCGATTTGGTTATCGACACCGCACGCACCACAGTTGAGGAAGCAGTCGAACAGATCGTCGCCGAACTGACCCGACGGGGTCGCTTGGAGCAATGGTGAGCGCTGGAGCACGAATGAGGAAGGCACAATGGGCTATTCACTGAGTCAACTGCGGGAGTTGGAGGCTGAGAGCATCCACATCATCCGCGAGGTGGCCGCCGAGATGCAGCGTCCCTGTCTGCTGTTCTCGGGTGGCAAGGACTCCGTGGTGATGAGCGTGCTGGCTGCCAAAGCCTTCGCGCCGGCGCGGATCCCGTTCCCCTTCATGCATGTCGATACCGGCTTGAACTTCCCCGAAGTGATCGAGTTCCGGGACCGCCGCGCGGCCGAACTCGGCGTCGAGATGGTGGTGGCCTCGGTGCCTGAGGCCATGGCCCGCGGACTGGTGCGCGAGGAGCCCAACGGCTCCCGAAACCGGATCCAATCGCCGGTGCTGCTGGAAGCCGTCGAGAAGCACAAGTTCGACGCACTGTTCGGCGGCGCCCGCCGTGATGAGGAGAAAGCGCGCGCCAAAGAGCGGGTGTTCTCCTTCCGCGACGAGTTTGGCCAATGGGATCCGAAGAACCAGCGGCCCGAGCTGTGGAACCTCTACAACGGACGGGTCTTCCCCGGCGAGAACATTCGGGTGTTCCCGTTGTCGAACTGGACCGAGCTGGACACCTGGCAGTACATCGAGACCGAGAACATCGAGCTGCCCAGCCTGTACTACGCCGCCGAGCGGGAGGTCGTCGAACGCGACGGCATGCTGTACGCGGTCAACGAGTTCGTGCCGCTCAAGGATGGCGAGACCAGCAGCGTGCGCAGCGTCCGCTACCGCACCATGGGCGATGCCAACCTCACCGCCGCGGTGGAATCCGAGGCGGACACGAACGAAAAGGTGGTGGCCGAGATCGCCGCCTCCCGGCTGACCGAACGCGGCGCCACCCGCGGTGACGACAAGGTGAGCGAAGCTGCGATGGAAGACCGGAAGAAGGAAGGCTACTTCTGATGCACGACCTGCTACGTTTCGCCACTGCCGGCAGCGTCGATGACGGCAAGAGCACTCTCATCGGACGGCTGCTGTACGACTCGAAGTCGATTTTCGTCGACCAGTACGACGCGGTCGAAGCGGCGAGTCAGCGTCGCGGCGACGACTACGTCGACCTGGCGCTCCTCACCGACGGCCTGCGCGCCGAACGCGAGCAAGGCATCACCATCGACGTCGCCTACCGCTACTTCGCGACTCCGGTGCGCAAGTTCATCATCGCCGACACCCCCGGTCACCCGCAGTACACCCGCAACATGGTCACCGGCGCCTCCACCGCTGAGGCCGCGCTGATTTTGGTCGACGCCCGCAAGGGTGTTGTCGAGCAGAGCCGACGCCATTCGCTGCTGGCCTCCATGCTGGGTGTGCGCCACCTGGTGGTGTGCATCAACAAGATGGATCTCGTGGCGTACTCCCAAGAGACCTACGACGCGATCGTGCAGGACTTCACCGACTTCGCCAGCCGACTGCAGGGAGTGGAGATCGAGTTCATCCCGATCTCGGCCCTGGTCGGAGACAATGTGGTGGATCGCGGCGAGAAGATGCGCTGGTACAACGGACCCACGCTGCTGTACCACCTCGAACACCTCCACGTGGCCGGTGACCGCAACCTCACCGACGTGCGGTTCCCGGTGCAGTACGTGATCCGTCCGCAGTCGAACCAGAACCGCGACTTCCGCGGCTACGCCGGCACCATCGCCTCGGGTGTGATGCGTCCCGGCGATCCGGTGCTGGCACTGCCCAGCGGCATGACCTCCACGATCTCGGCCATCGACGGCCCCACCGGGCCGCTGCCGGAGGCCTACTCCGGAATGTCGGTGGTGGTACGGCTGGCCGACGAAATCGACCTGAGCCGTGGCGACATGCTGGTGCGTCCCAACAACAAGCCTGACCTCACCCAAGATCTTGATCTGGGGCTGTGCTGGATGGATGAGACCCAGACGTTGGTTCCGGGCAAGATGCTCGCCATCAAGCAGACCACCCAATGGGCTCGGGCCAAGGTGACCGAGGTCGTTTACCGGATGGACATCAACACGCTGCGGCGTGACGAAACCGCCCAGGAGTTGGCTCTCAACGACATCGGACGGGTCAAGGTGCGGGTGACCAAGCCGCTGGCCGTGGATGCCTACCGCGACAACCGGGTGACCGGTGCGGTGATCCTGGTGGACGAAGCGACCAACCGAACGGTGGCGGCCGGCTTCGTCCGGTAGGTCCTAGCTCGCTATCAGCACAGTGCGGTCAGGGAACCGCGCACTCAGGCCCGGATCGAGCGTGGCAAGCACGTCGCCGTGGGCTGCGGCCAGGCCGACCAGATAGGCGTCACTGAACTGGTCGGCGCCATCGATGTCGTCGGCGCTCAACTGGGTGCACGACAGATCGGTGGGCCAGAACTCGCAGTGAGGATGCGCCCGGACACCGGCCAGCACCTCGAGGGCCGTCTGGGGGCTCTCTCCCAGCCGGAGCAGGAAGCGCAGGGCGGCGGCCTCGGTGATAGGCGTGATCGCGAAGCTCTGTTGATTCGAGAACCAGGCAGCAGCGGCGGCATGGTGTTCATGCTCGGCGATGACCAGCGCCGCCACTACCGACGGGGCGAGCAGCGGGCTCACTTCTCGGCCATTCCGGCCCGGGTCTGGCTAGTCGTGACCTTGCGGCCGAGGCTCAGCACGGGCAGACCGGTGAGTTGATCGGTGACGAGCTTGACCGGTGCGTCCAACTGGGCGAGGCCGCGGACGGTCAGGTCGGCGAGGACAGCGGAGAGGGAGACTCCTCGTTTGGCGGCGAGTTCTCGAGCGCGTCGGTGAACTGCTGGCGGGAGATCGACTGTGGTGCGCATCACTGAACCCTAGTTGATGCATTCATGATGTGGCCAGCCTTTCTGGCAGGGTGCGTCACGATGACCGGGAGAACCGTTAGGCTCTGCAGGGCTGGCGGGGCACTGCCCGCAACGCCGTACAGAATGAGCGATGCCGATGAGTGAGATCGTGCCCGCACCGGACGACCCCGGTTGCTTCGTGGTCGTGAATGGTGACACCGAGCAGTCTTTCGTCGACCTCAACGACCCCACCCGCTTGGAGTTCGAATACGTCCAGCGCATCGCCGAAGTCCTGGATGAGACCGCTCTGCTGAGGTCTCGCTCGGAGCAGATCCGAATCCTGCACGTCGGCGGCGGCGGATTGACGCTGCCCCGGTACGTCCAGGCGCGACGTCCCGGCACCGCGCAGGTCGTCTTCGAACCCGACGAGGCACTGACCGAGGCCGTCCGCCGTGAGATCCCGTTGGCCGGTCGTGCCAGCATCCGGATCCACGGCGTGGATGGGGTCGTGGGATTGGCAGAGATGCCCAGCGGGTGTGCCGACGCCGTCGTCATCGACGCCTTTCAAGGCGCCAGTGTGCCCGCAGCGTTGTCGACCGCAGAGTTCTTCGCCGAAGCCATCCGGGTGTTGCGCGCCTCAGGAATCGTGGTGATGAACCTGACCGATTCGGCACCCTTCGAATGGGCGAAGCGCTGTCTCGCCGGCCTGACGACCTATGCGGCACAGGTTGGGGTGATCGCCGAAATTCCGGTGTGGAAGGGGCGCCGGTTCGGAAACCTGATCGCTCTGGCCGGCAATGACATTCCGGTGGATCGGATCACGACGCGGCTGATCCGGGCCGACTTCCCGAATCGCCTGGTGGGTGGCCAGGCGCTACTGGACTGGATCGGTGGCGCACCGCCGTTCACCAAGGCCGATGCCTTGCCCTCACCCGAACCCAACTGGGGCAACACCTGGTTCGGTCCGACCCGACGGAATCGGTGAGTGTGGCGCGGTGGGTGCAATACCGTTGCTGCCATGACTGCGCGTGCTGAACTCATCGACCACATCTCCACACTGGCCGTCGTCCGGGGTCGGGTGACACTGGCGTCCGGCCGTGAAGCCGATTACTACATCGACCTGCGGCGCGTCACCTTGGACGGTGTGGCAGCACCACTGGTCGGAGAGGTCATGACCGACCTGGTCGCCGATCTGGATTTCGACGCCGTCGGGGGACTCACCTTGGGCGCGGACCCGGTGGCGGTCGCCATGATGCACCACGCCGCTGCGCACGGCGGACGCCTGGACGCCTTCGTCGTACGCAAGGAAGCCAAGGCCCACGGCATGCAGCGGCGGATCGAGGGCACCGAGGTCGCCGGACGCCGCGTCCTGGTGGTCGAGGACACCTCCACCACCGGCGGGTCGGTGTTGACCGCGGTGGAGGCCGTCCGGGAAGCGGGTGCCGATGTGGTCGCGGTCGCGGTGATCGTGGATCGCGACACGGGAGCCAAGGAGAAGATCGAGGCCGCCGGAGTCCCGTATCGCTATGCGGTCTCGTTGAACGATCTCGGCCTGGCATAGCGCCTCGCGTCCCCGGCGATGCTGCCAACGGTTAGGCTGGTGCCGGTCGTCCACGCGGATGATGTGAATGATGCTGATTGGAGCCTTGGATGTTGTGGTTCTTGCTGATCGTGCTGCTGATCGTGGTGGTCCTGGGGGGCTATGCGGTGAGCCTGTACAACGGCTTCGTCCGTTCGCGGAACCTGATTCAGGAATCCTGGCGGCAAATCGACGTCGAGCTGAACCGTCGCTACGACCTGATTCCCAATCTG
>DMIX01000071.1 GCA_003451975.1 Propionibacteriaceae bacterium | reverse complement strand
GCGGTGCGCAGCTTCGCTCCCGATGGCAGTTTCGTGGGCGAGCATCGTTTCCTGGGACTGTTGTCGGCCGACGCCTACACCGAGTCCATCTCGAGCATTCCGATGCTGGCACAGAAGGCTCGCCAGCTGCTGCAGCACAGCGGCTTCGAGCCGAACTCTTACGGCTGGAATGCCCTTCACAAGGTAATCGCGGATTTTCCGCGTGATGAGCTGTTCGAGGCCAGCGTGGAGGAACTACTCCCGGTCGTATCGGCAATCGTCGGCATCCGCGAGCGTCGGCAGCCGCGGGTCTTCCTGCGACGCAGCCGCTACGGCGGCTTCGTCACCGCCTTGGTGTTCATTCCCCGTGATCGGTACAACACAGACACCCGGCTACGCATCCAGCACATCTTGTTGGAGCAGCTCGGCGGTACCGAGGTGGAATATCGCACGCTGATCAGCGAGTCGGTCCTCACCAGGCTGTTCTTCGTGATTCGACTCGCGCCGAACGCGCTCACCGATCCGGATGTCGATGCCATCACTGCCGCCATCGGCAAGGCGGCGTTGAGCTGGGATGACGAGTTCGCCGAGCGAGCGGCCACGCTACCTAGCGAGCAGCGCGGTGTTGAGTTCGACGGCGCCTATCAGGCCGACTACTCACCGGCAGAGGCCGTGGCCGATCTGATTCATGCCAACCAGCTTCACGAGGCCGCCGACCTGAGTCTGCTCATGACCACGGTCAAGAATCCCGACGATCCAGCCGATGCCCGGTTGAAGGTCTTCACCTTCGCCCAGATGAGTCTGGCCACCGTCATGCCACACCTGAGTGCGCTCGGGGTCGAAGTGGTCGATGAGAATCCCTACGTGTGGAGCCTGCGCGACCGCCCCGTTCACCTGTACGACTTCGGTCTGCGGCTGCCGTCGGGGGCGCAGTGGGACAGTGACGCCCGGCAGCGTTTCACCGAAGCCTTCGAAGCCTCCTGGACCGGGCGCTGTGAGGCCGACGCGTTGAACATGCTGGTCGTGCCCTCAGGTCTGACGTGGCGGCAGGTGAGTGTCTTGCGCGGGTTGTCGCGCTACCTGCAGCAGACCGGCATCCCCTTCAGCCAGAGCTACATCGCTGCCGCGGCGAATGCCAACCCCGACATCGCCGCAGACCTGGTGGGAGCCTTCGAAGCCAAATTCGATCCGGAAGCCTTCAGCGATCCTGCCCGGCGTGCCGAGGAAATTGAGATCCGGCTGGCTCGGCTGGACGAGAAGCTCGATGCGGTCGCCAGCCTCGATCACGACCGTATCCTGCGGGCGCTGGCCTCAGTGATTCGTGCCTGTCTGCGCACCAACGCCTTCGTGGGTGGCGATCCGGTGCCGGTGCTGGCATTCAAGCTGCGTCCCGATGAACTCGACATCCTGCCAGACCCCCGGCCGGCGTTCGAGATCTTCGTTCATTCACCACGGCTTTCCGGGGTCCACCTGCGCTTCGGCCCGGTGGCCCGCGGTGGTTTGCGCTGGTCGGATCGACCCGAGGACTTCCGGACCGAGATCCTGGGGCTGGTGAAGGCCCAAATGGTGAAGAACACCGTGATCGTCCCGGATGGTGCCAAAGGTGGCTTCGTGCCGCTGCAGGCGCCCGACGCCAGTGATCGGGCGGCTTGGCTGGCCGAGGGCAAAGCCTGCTATCAGTTGTTCATCGACGCTCTGCTGAGCGTGACCGACAACATCGTCGATTCACAAGTCATCCCGCCCGAAGGGGTGCTTCGCTACGACGACGATGACCCCTATCTGGTGGTGGCGGCCGACAAGGGCACGGCGACCTTCTCCGATCTGGCCAACGAGATTTCGGTGCGGCGTGGCTTCTGGCTGGGTGACGCCTTCGCCTCCGGTGGCTCGGCGGGCTATGACCATAAAGCGATGGGTATTACCGCTCGTGGCGCCTGGGAGGCGGTGAAACGTCACTTCATGGAGATGGGCCTCGACCCCGCCACCGATGAGTTCACGTGTGTGGGCATCGGCGACATGGCCGGCGACGTCTTCGGCAACGGCATGTTGTGCTCTGATCGGCTCAAGCTGATCGCAGCCTTCAACCACCAACACATCTTCATCGATCCCGATCCCGATCCGGCAGCATCCTTCGCTGAGCGACAGCGGCTCTTCGCCACCGCCGGTACCACCTGGGCCGACTATCAAGGAATCTCCGAAGGTGGCGGAGTCTTCCTGCGCGCAGCGAAGTCGATTCCGATCAGTGCGCCGATGCGCGCCGCGCTGGGGTTGGCCGATTCGGTGACCCACTTGACGCCCAACGAGACCATCAGCGCGATTCTGCGGGCACCGGTCGACCTGCTGTTCAACGGTGGCGTGGGAACCTTCGTCAAAGCCGCCAGCGAGAACCACGCGGCTGCCGGAGACAAGGCCAACGACGGTGTGAGGGTCGACGGTGGTCAACTGCGGGCGCGCTGCGTCGCCGAAGGCGGCAATCTGGGCTTCACTCAACTGGGGCGCATCGAATACGCCCGGGCGGGCGGACGCATCAACACCGACTTCATCGACAACTCCGCCGGAGTCGATACCTCCGACCACGAGGTCAACATCAAGATCCTGCTGTCCGGCGAGGTGGCGACCGGGCGCCTGTCGCTGCCCGACCGCGATGAGTTGCTGGCTTCGATGACCGGTGAAGTCTCCCGGCTGGTATTGGCTCACAACTTCGACCAGAACCTGACGCTGACGAATTCCGAGTTCAACGCCCAGCGGCTCACCGGTCAGTTCGAGTCCTGGATGAGCACATTGGCAGCTGCCGGGCTGCTGGATCGCAAGCTGGAGTTTTTGCCCAGTACCGCTGAGATGACAGCCCGGATCGCTGCTGGTTCCACCCTCACCCGGCCCGAATTGGCGACGGTCCTGGCCTACACCAAGATCGCCATCAAGAAGTGGGTGCTCGCCTCCGACCTGCCCGAGGACCCCTACCTGGCCGATCGCCTGGTGCAGTACTTCCCTGAGCCGTTGCGTGAGCGATTCGGCGACAATATTGCGTCGCATCGGTTGCGCCGCGAGATCATCACCACGGTGGCAGTGAATCGATTCGTCAACTCACAAGGGGTGACCGCCTATCACCGGCTGTCCACCGAGACCGGCGCGGGCGTGGCCGACATCATTCGGGCGCAACTGGCATCTCGCTCGATCTTCAATGCCGGCCTGGATGAAGTACGGCTGCGGCGCAGCAATACCCCGGGCGCTTTGGCCACTGAGTTGCGGGTAACCCTGTCACGCATGGTCGAGCGCGGCACCCGGTGGTTGCTCCACCACGAACGTGGGCCGCTGGATGTGGCAGGCGTTGTCGCGACCTATGGCCCGGCCGTGGCCGAGTTGCGTCCGCTGCTGGCCAGTCTGCTGGCGGGAGCCGACGCTCACGCCCAGGTGGCTCATGCTCGGGGCTGGATCGAAGCCGGAGTGAATCTCGACCTGGCCGAAAACCTCAGTACCGCCGGTCAAGCCCACACCCTGCTGAGCGTGGTCCAGGTGGCCCGCACCGTGAACCAGTCGCCGCTTCGCGTGGCTCAGGTTCACTATCAACTCGCCGACGCCCTCGGGCTGGACCTGATGTTCGGCGGGGTGGACAACCTGCCTCGCCAGATCCGCTGGGATGCCATGGCTCGTGCCGCGCTGCGCGACGAGCTGTTGGCCGCTCACGCCGAACTGACCGAGTCGGTGCTGGCGAGCGTGTCGCCACAGGCACGGGTAGGCTCGGTGGTCGCCACCTGGTTGGCCGGCCACCCCGGGGTGTCAACCAGAGTCGCGACGATCCGGCAGGCGTGTGACGGAACCCCCGATGTGGCTCGAATGAACGTTGGCCTGAGCCAGTTGCGCGCCATGCTGAGTGAGTCCCAGAACCAGGAGAGCGATGTCCGCTGAATACCGAACCGACCCGCACACCCATTCCACGGTTTCCGATGGCACCGATACCCCTGCGGAGTTGGTGGCGAATGCTGCGGCGGCTGGATTGGATGCGGTCGGCCTGTGTGACCACGACACTGTGGCCGGATGGGCGCCAGCCCTGGCAGCCGGTGACGTCTACGGTATTCGGGTGCTTCGCGGCATCGAGATCTCCTGCGCCAAGGACGGCGTGGAGATTCACCTGCTGGGATTCGGCTGTCGGCCCGACGACGCGGAGCTGACCGCCGAACTGGCGCGAATCCGGGCTGTGCGCAGCGAACGCGTTGAGACGATGCTCGGCAAACTCGCCGCCGGTGGCGTCCCCATTCCGAAAGAGGTGCTGATGCGTCACGTGGGGGATAGCCCGTCGATCGGGCGTCCCCATTTCGCCGATTCGATGGTGGAACTGGGCTATGTCGCCGATCGTCAGGAGGCCTTCGACAATTGGCTCGCCGACGACAAGCCGGCCTTCGTGGAGCGGTACTCGACACCCTTGGAACGCGGCATCGACCTGGTGGCCGCCGCTGGCGGTGCCGTCGTGATCGCCCACCCGTGGGGCCGCTCCAGTCGGGGGGTGCTCGATCTGGATTATCTCACCGGGCTGGTCGGCTCCGGACGAGTGGACGGCATCGAGGTGGATCACAACGATCACGACGATGAGGCCCGCGCCGAACTGCGGCACCCGCTGATCGCGGCCGGGGCCCTCATCACCGGTTCGTCGGACTACCACGGCAGTGGCAAGAAGCCGAGCTACTTCCTGGGCTGCAATACCACCGCCGTCGAGGTGGTGGACGAACTCGATCGCCGGATCGCGGCCCGTGGCGGCACCTGGTGAATCCGACCCGGTAAAGTCTGGACTCGGTTCTTTTCCAACGAAGAAGGTGCAGTGATTCATGTCCGCCTCGTCTGCTGACGCCGGAGAGCAACTGGCTGGTTCGACCTCGGAAGCCTCACTGAGGCGTACTGAGGCCCGCAGCATCGAGATCGAGGCGCAGATCGCCAAAGACCCGTCGGGCTTCCGAGTGATGACCGGAGACCGGCCCACCGGCAATCTCCATCTGGGCCACTATTTCGGTTCGTTGGCGAACCGGGTGCGTATCCAGGACGCGGGTGTGGACACCTTCATCCTGATCGCCGACTACCAGGTGATCACCGATCGTGACGGCACCGGCCCGATCCACGAGCGGGTGCTGGGCATGTTGGCCGACTACCTGGCCATCGGCTTGGATCCGTCGCGCACCACGATCTATGCCCACTCCGCGGTGCCGGCGCTGAACCAGCTGTTGCTGCCGTTCCTGTCGCTGGTTACCGACGCCGAACTGCGCCGCAACCCGACGGTGAAAGCCGAACTGGAAGCAACCGGGGACCGGCCCATGTCGGGACTGCTGCTGACCTACCCGGTGCATCAAGCCGCCGACATTCTGTTCTGCAAGGCCAATCTGGTTCCGGTCGGAAAGGACCAGTTGCCGCACCTGGAGCAGACCCGAGTGGTGGCGCGCCGCTTCGACGAACGCTACGGGCGCGTCGACCCGGATCGTCCGGTGTTCCCGCAGGCCGAAGCGCTGTTGAGCACTGCCTCCACTGTGCTCGGTCTCGACGGCACCAAGATGAGTAAGACCAAGGGCAATGTGATCGAGATCGGCATGGACGCCGACACCACGGCGAAGCTGATCAAGAAGGCTGTCACCGATTCCGACCGCCACATCAGCTACGATCCGCAGAATCGCCCGGAGGTCTCCAACCTGCTGCTGCTGGCCTCACTGTGCACCGGGCAGGACCCGGTAGCCGTCGCCGAGGGCATCGGCGACGGCGGCGGCGGCACCTTGAAGCGGGTTGTGACCGAAGCCGTCAACGAGTTCTTCGCCCCGATTCGGGCGCGTCGTACCGAGCTGGCCGCCGACCCTGGTGCGTTGATCGACGTGCTGCGGCGCGGCAACGCTCAGGCCAATGAGGTTGCCGACGCCACCCTGGCAGAGGTACGCCAGGCCATGAACATGGTCTACTGAGCCGCTGGTGCCTCGGCGCCACTGATCGGCTTGCCGTTGCGCAGTCGCTGACGATTTCGGCGGCGCTTGGGGCGGTCGGCCTTCTTCTCGGCTTGGCCGTGATGGCCATCCTTGTGGCCGCCGGCCTTGTGCTCGTGGCCGTGGTGCGGTTTGGGTTCGCGCGGCTCGGCGGCTTTGATCCGGCCACGGGTGCCCTCGGGAATCTGCAGATCGGCGGAGAGCTTCGGTGAGGTCGAATAGGTCTCGACCAACTCGGGGAAATCCAGACCCAGAGCCTTGTTGATGACCTTCCAGCGGGTCACATCGGCCCAGTCCACTAGTGTCACCGCAACCCCCTTGGCGCCGGCGCGACCAGTGCGTCCGATGCGGTGGACGTAGGTCATTTCCGAATCAGGGCACTCGTAGTTGACCACATGGCTGACATCGGTGATGTCGATACCGCGGGCCGCGACATCGGTAGCGACCAGCGTGTTGACCTTGCCTTCGCGGAACTTCTTCAAGGCCTTTTCTCGGGCGGCCTGATTCAGATCGCCGTGGATGGAGGTGGCCGAGAAGCCGCGATCGACGAGTTCATCGGCGAGCCGCTGCGCGGCGCGCTTGGTCCGAGTGAACACGATGGTGCGCGTGCATTGCGGGGATTGCAGCAGCTTGCCGACGATCTCCGGCTTGTCCAGGTCATGGGCCTGGTAAACGAACTGGGTGGTGTCAGGAACCGTGAGTTGGGCGTCCTTGGTCTCGGCACGCACGTTCACCGGCTGATTCAGGTGCATCCGGGCCAACGCGACCACAGCCGACGGCATGGTGGCCGAGAACAGCAGAGTCTGGCGTGACTTCGGGGTCTTGGAGATCAAC
>DMIX01000067.1 GCA_003451975.1 Propionibacteriaceae bacterium | reverse complement strand
GCCGATCATCGTCCATCGCCTGCACGACGCTGGCTCGCAGCAACGGGTCCATGTCGTGGAGTTCGCGGGCCACGTCAGCAGGTTTGAGTTCACTGAGCCGCATCACCTGCTGGTCGGCATCTCGGGGGGCTGGCGCCTCGATGAAGTCTGGAACCTCAGACCAGTCGACGATGGTGACGTGGGCGCGCTGGAAGGGACGCCGAGACGCCTCTCGCAGGGCAACCTCTGCCAGTGACCACTCCCGGCTGCGGGTGCGCTGAATTGCGATGTCGAAAATGGTCTCCGCACCATTGGCGCCCTCGCGATGAACCGTGCGGTCGAACAACTCAGCGGCTACCAGCATCTCGCGCTCGCGGGACTCGAAGCGACGCGTATTCACCAGGCCGGACACGATCACCTGGTTGGCGTCGACGGAGTGGACCCGCTCCATCGGGAAGAAGATCCGACGATGGGCAAACAGCTCCACCACCAGGCCTTTGACCTTCGGGGAGCGGCGTCCAGAGCGATTCTGGATCACGACGTCTCTGACTTTGCCCACCTGCTCGCCGTTGGGGTCGAGCATGGGCAAGCCTTTGATCCGGGAAACGAAGATCGATGACGTCGCGCTCACGCCGCTGAGGCTACCGCCTAAACCGAAACAGATTGAGCACCCAAGCCGGAATTCGGCACTTATCGGCTATTCAGCGCGCCAGCCTCAGGTGGCTTCCGGATCGAATGCGACCACCGCCGGTACCGGTTCCGGCTCGTCGTCGGGCGCTTCGTCGGCTCCGTTGACACTCACGCCGAAGCCCTCGGCGGTGTCGGCGAGCGTCTTCTTCACCTCGCTCACCTCGGCGGTGACCGGATCCAACAAGGTGGAGGCGACCAACGACTTGGGGTTCAGATCGGCCAGGTTCAGGTCAGCGAATTCAGGGCCGAGTTCGTCGCGCAGCTTGCCTTGCGCATCGTTGGCGATATTGCGCACGTAGTTGAATACCCGGGCTGCTTTGCGGGCCAGGCCGGGCAGCTTCTCTGGGCCGAAGATGATGACCGCCAAGATCACCAGGATGACGATCTCGGAAGCGTTGAAGTCGATCATGATCGAACCGGCCCGGTGTTCACAGCCCGGCGGCCTCCAGCAGCGCCACGAAGGTCGCCGCCTGCTCTGCAGATGCGTTCAACAACGGCTTGCGCATCGGACCCGGCGCGAAGCCACGGGCGGCCAGGCCCGCCTTGACCAGCATCGCGCCCTGGGTAGCGAATACCCCGGTGAACACCGGCAACAGTTCGGCATGCTGTTGGGCTGCGCCGGCCACATCGCCGTCGAGGAACGATTGGATCATCGCCTTGGTGCCACGTCCGGTGAAGTGGGTCGAGGTTCCCACCACACCGACACCACCGACCGCCATCAGCGGCAGGGTCATACCGTCATCGCCGGCGTAGTAGGCCAGCCCGGTGGCCTTCATGACCTGAGAGGAGGCCACTGGCTGACCCTTGGCGTCCTTGACCGCGACGATCTGCGGATGGGCGCCGAGCTGAATGAGCGTGGGTGTTTCGACCGCGATGCCGGAGCGATGCGGAATGTCATAAATCATGATCGGCAACGTCGTGGCGTCGGCCACCGTCACAAAATGGTCGGCCACAGCATCCTGCGGCGGACGGCTGTAGTACGGCGTCACCACCAGCAACCCCGCGGCACCGGCCTGCTCGGCCTGCTTGGCCAACTCCATGGTGTGAGCGGTGTTGAAGGTGCCCACCCCTGCCACGATCTTCGCCCGGTCGCCGACCTCGGCGATCACGGCCTCCAACAGGGCCGACTTCTCGGCATCGCTGGTCGTCGGAGCTTCACCGGTGGTGCCGTTGATCACCAGTGCGTCATTGCCTTGAACATCAACCAAATGGGCAGCCAGTCGACGGGCTTCGTCGAGATTCAGCGATCCATCGTCGTGAAAAGGTGTGACCTGGGCGGTGAGCAGGCGTCCGAAAGGCACGTTCATGGCGAACAGCCTAGGCGGTCTTGACCACGACGAGCGGATCGCCGTCTCGAACAACGGCGCTGTGAACGACCACAACCTCACTGACGGTGGCGCTGACCTCGGCCTCGACGGCAGGGCCATTTGCGACTCGTTCGGCGACAACCACATGACTCATGGGACGCAATGGTAGGGGCAAGGCTAGGCTGACGCCTGTGAACCCAGTGGGAAAGAATTCTGGAACAGCGGGCCTGTGGACCAACACCCAGGCTTTCGCTGAGGGTTTCGCGGGCGAATCCGATGGCGGCCGCGCCGCCCGTCGTCGTGCTGAAGAACTGGGCACCGAGACGATCAGTCCCGGCGTCGCATCCGTGCTCACCCTGCTGGCGCGGACGGTGAAAGCACGGGCATCGGTCGAGATCGGAACCGGTACCGGGGTGTCGGCTGCTGCTCTGCTGGACGGCATGGATCCCGATGGCGTGCTGACCAGCATCGACCCCGATGCCGACGATCAGAACGTCGCCAGGGAAGTCCTCACCGCCGCTGGTATACCGTCTCGGCGCGCCCGCTTGATCACTGGACAACCGCTGTTGGTGTTGCCCAAGCTCAGCGACAGCGCCTACGATCTCGTCCACGTCGACGGTGATCCACTGGAATACGTGGAATACGTCGCTCAGGGCGAACGTCTGCTGCGTCCCGGAGGCGTTTTCGTGATGCATCACGCCTTGTGGAACGGGCTGGTCGCCGACGACCGCAATGAGGACGATGAGCCGTTGATCATCCGCGAGGCTCTGGTCGCCGTCCAGGAAAGCGGCGCGTTCACCACCGCACTGCTCCCGATCGGCGACGGCCTGCTGGTGGCCGTCCGCAACTGAGCCTGGATCGAACCAGCCTCAGTTGTGGGGAACCACGACGTTCTTGGCGACCACGGTGATGCCCTTTTCCACATGGAAACCGCGCTCCCGATCGTGATCGGGATCCACCCCGATCTCCACACCGTCGGGAACCACCACGTTCTTGTCCAAGATCGCGTTGCGCACCACAGCGTTTCGGCCGATACGGCAGCCAGAGAAGATGATCGACTGCTCAATCTTGGCCCACTTGTCGACCATCACATTCGGAGAGAGCACCGATCGGTCCACATCGCCACCGGAGATGATGCAGCCCGCGCTGACGATGGAATCCTCCGCGGTACCGCGCAGCGTGAACTTGGCGCCGGGAAGCTGGGCCTGTGAAGTCCAGATCGGCCATTTGCGGTTGTACAGGTTGAACTCGGGTTCAACCGACACCAGATCCATGTGGGCGGCGTGGTAGGCCTCGATGGTGCCGACATCACGCCAGTAGTTGCGGTCCTTCTCCGTGGCCCCGGGCACATTGTTGGAGGTGAAGTCGTACACCTGAGCACGACCCTGATTCACGAAGTTGGGGATGATGTTCCCGCCCATGTCGTGACGCGAGGCCGGATCCGACGCGTCCGCGATGAGCGCATCGACGAAGGCGGTGCGGGTAAACACGTAGTTGCCCATCGAGGCGAAGGACTCCTCCGGACTACCGGGAAGACCTGGCGGATCGATGGGCTTCTCCAAGAACTCCTTGATCCGGCCGTCCGGGCCGGCGTCGATGATGCCGAATGCGGACGCTTCACCGCGCGGCACCCGAATGCCTGCGATGGAGGCGTCCATTCCTGAATCGACGTGAGCCTGCACCATGTCGTCGACATTCATCCGGTAGATGTTGTCGGCTCCGAAGACCACCACATAGTCGGGATCCTCGTCGTTGATCAGGTTCATCGACTGGTAAATGGCATCGGCACTGCCCTGGTACCACTGCTTGCCGGTTCGCTGCTGGGCAGGTACCGAGGTGACGTAAGAGCCCAGCAGTGGGGACAGCCGCCAGGTCAGCGTGATGTGGCGGTCCAGAGAGTGGGACTTGTACTGGGCGAGCACACAAACCTTGGTCAAATCGGAGTTCGCCAGGTTGGACAACACGAAGTCGATCAGGCGATAGGTGCCACCGAAGGGCACTGCGGGCTTGGCACGGTCGGCGGTCAGCGGCATCAACCGTTTCCCCTCGCCACCGGCCAAGACAATGGACAGGACATTCGGTCCGCTGCTCATGTTCTGAACCTAGGCCAGGGAGGGGTCGGCGACAAGGAAACGCGCAAATTGCTCACCGGATTTTCACCGACTTCTATGCCCGGCTTCCACGCAGAACCGGAAACGCCGTCACCGGCGATATGACACCATCACTGCATGGCCTTACGTGTATCCATCCTGACCCGCGAGTACCCCCCACACATCTATGGCGGCGCCGGCGTCCACGTCGGACAACTGGTACCCCAACTGCGTCGCTTCGCCGACAGTGTCGAGGTTCAGTGCATGGGCGAGCCCCGGGAAGGCGCCACGGCCCATCCCGAGACCTTCCCCGAAGGAGCCAACGCCGCCGTGCGGGTGATCGGCACCGATGTGGCGATGGCGAATGCGATCGGCGAGGTGGACGTGATCCACTCCCACACCTGGTACGCCAATTTCGCCGGATTGCTGGGCTCCAAACTGCTCGATGTTCCGCACGTGGTCACCTCACATTCTTTGGAGCCGCACCGTCCGTGGAAAGCAGAACAGCTCGGCGGTGGGTACCGGGTGTCGAGTTGGGCGGAGAAGTCTGCCTTCCTCGATGCCGCTGCGGTGATCTCGGTCAGTGAAGGCATGCGTCGCGATGTGTTGGATTCCTACCCCGAGCTTGACCCGGCTCGCGTCCATGTGGTGAAGAACGGCATCGACACCGATGAGTTCCGTCCCGACGGCGACACCGACGTGGTGGACTCCCTGGGTGTGGACCGGGATCGGCCTTTGGTGGTGTTCGTGGGACGCATCACGCGCCAGAAGGGGCTGGTGCACCTGGTGCGCGCCGCCCAGGAATTCGATCCCGACACCCAGTTGCTGCTGCTGGCCGGCGCCCCCGACACCCCTGAGATCGCCGCCGAGTTCGAGGATGCCTTCGCCGAGTTGAGCAAGTCCCGTCCCGGAAGTGTGCGTTGGGTGCCTGAGATGTTGCCACGGGCCTCGGTGCGCCAGGTGCTCACCCACGCCACCGTGTTTGCCTGCCCGTCGGTGTACGAGCCGCTGGGCATCGTGAATCTGGAGGCGATGGCCTGCGAGACTGCCGTCGTCGCCTCGGCTGTCGGCGGGATTCCCGAGGTCGTCGTGGACGGCCAAACGGGTTCCCTGGTGTCCTACGACCCGAAGCAGGCCGAGGACCCGGCACACGTTGCCGGTTTCGAGGCCCGATTCGCCGAGCAAGTGAACCGTCTCACTCGCGACCCGGCGCTCGCTGCCCGCTATGGCACGGCCGGACGTCAGCGCTGCATCGAGGAATTCTCCTGGGAGCACATCGCCGCTCAGACCATCGCCGTCTACGAGAAGGCGATCGCCTTCCACCACTCCCGCTAGCCCCGCCCCACCTCGCTACAGCTACGTCACGTTGCTACCGGCGCGAAGGTAGCAACGTGACCTACATGTAGCGAGGTGGACGGTTGGGGCAAGCAGAACGGGCTTCGAGACACGCGAAGTCTCGAAGCCCGTTGTGCAAGAAAGGTCAGGCGAGGACGACGCCTTCCAGCGCGGCCTTCAACTCCGCAGCTTCAACGGCGTTCATCTCGATAACGAGGCGACCACCACCCTCGGCCGGAATACGCATGGCGATCACGCGACCTTCCTTGGCCACCTCGATCGGTCCATCCCCGGTCCGTGGTTTCATCGCTGCCATCGCAATACCCCTGTTTCTGGCTGATTCGGAATCCAACTGGCGTCTATTATTCCACCCTTCGCCGACATGGCTGGCATCGGGGGCGTGCTTCAGTCCTGCACGGGTTCCCAGGAGGGACGTCCCCAAGCCGACAGGTCACGACCCTGCGCGGCATCGTCAAGCTGCTCTGCCATGCGGTCGAGGAGTTCGTCGACCTGCTGCATCGAGTATCCCCGAGGTACCACCGCAAACCGGATGCCGCGCAGATCATCTCCGGTCAAAGTGCCGGACGGAACATGCGGCTGCGGAATGTCGGTCACCGTGTTCGGCATTTCGCCCAGCCTGCCCGAGGCAGCCACAGCGGCCAGTCCCAACACGATCACGGCGATAGTCGCTATGGCCCAAGTCATGGCGCAACTTTACCGGCTGCTCAGGACTCGACGGTTTCGCGGGGCTCCGGTTGCGGCGGATTCGCCGCCGTCACCAAGGCCACCGCTTCATCCGGGTCATCGGTCATTTGCAGCAGTTTTTGATCACGTTCACCGATGTAGCCGTTTCCCAGCACCTGACCACCGAGCCAATCGAGCAGCGGCGACCAGAAATCAGAGCCGAACAGCACCATCGGGAACGAGCGCACCTTGTGAGTCTGGACCAGCGTCACGGCTTCGAACACTTCATCGAAGGTCCCGAATCCACCGGGCATCACCACGAAACCGTGGGAGTACTTCAAGAACATCACTTTGCGAGCAAAGAAATAGCGGAAGTTGATGCCGAGCGAGACATAGCGATTGAGCGCCTGTTCGAAGGGCAACTCGATACCCAACCCCACCGAGATGCCGCCCGCTTCCAAGGCGCCTTTATTCGCGGCTTCCATGACGCCCGGTCCACCGCCTGTGATGGTGGCATAGCCGGCCTCAGCCAGACCGGCACCAATGCGTTCTGCTGCGCCGTAGTGCTCGCTGTCGGGCTTGGCCCGTGCCGAGCCGAAGACGCCGATTCCGGGCCCGAGCTCGGCCAGCATTCCGAAGCCCTCGACGAACTCCGATTGGATGCGCAGCACCCGCCACGGATCGGAGTGCACCCAGGACCCGTCATCACGGGCCGCCAATAGCCGCTCGTCGTTGGTGGTGGCCAGCACCTGGTCGAAGTTGCGGATCACCCGCGGTTGAGTTCGCTTGGTCACGACGCCAATCTAGTCTTCTGCAACCCGACCTGACCGGAGCGCGTCCGGAGCGCTAAGGTCGGGCTCATGGACGCCAGCGACGACTGCCCCTGTGGCAGTGGTTTCAGCTACGGCGATTGCTGTGGCCGGCTGCATGACGGCACCGCTTTCGCCGCAACCGCCGAACAGCTCATGCGATCTCGCTACAGCGCGTTCGCCATCGGCGACGCGGCCTACCTGGAAGACACCTGGCATCCCGATACCCGTCCGCAACGCGTCGAGCTGGGCGAGGGTCTTGAGTGGCTGTCACTGCATGTCGTCGCCGCCACCGACGACGAGGTCGAATTCGTGGCGCGATTCCGTGGCCCGGGCGGTCGCGGCTTCGTACGGGAACGCTCAAAATTCGTCGAATACGGCGGACGCTGGGTCTATCTGGCTCCGGCCGAGGACTGATCAGCGGCCCAGCGCCTGCAGCACTGCGGCCACATCCTCAGGGGTGTTCCACACGTGGAAGGCCACCCGGATCAACCCCAGCGGACCTGAAGCGCGCAGCCCAGCAGCAGTCAGCCGAGCCAGTTTGGCATGATCAGGATCGGGCCAGCTCACGATCGCTCGATGTTGCTCGGGGATTCCCAAACCGCGACACAGCTGATCCCCCAGGTCGCAGGCGTGCGCCCATACCGCCTCGAGATCGGCCTCGGCGAACAGCCGCAGCGATTCGCGTGCCCCCACGAAAGCCTGCCAGGCCGGACTGGTATCAAACTGCCGCGCACCACGCGGTTCGGCGACCCGCGGCCAGTAGCAGTTGCCCCAGGGGTTCTCATCCGAATACCACCCGGCGAGTACGGGCCGCAGCCGCGGCAGCACCTCGGGACGCACCGTCAGGAAGGCAACCCCGCGGGGACTGCACAGCCACTTGTAGACATGGGAAATGGTGACATCGAACTGGGTGGCATCCACTCCCATGACGCCGGCGGCCTGCGTGAGGTCAACAACGCTCAGCGCCTGGTGGGCCCGAGCCCGCGCAGCGATCGCCACCGAATCAGCCACCTCACCGGTGGCTGACTGCACCAGCGAAAACGCCACCACGGCGGTGTCGTCGGTGATGGCTCCAGCCAATTCGACCAACGGCACCGTCCGCACCACCAGCCGTCCGGTGGCCCGGAAGGGCAGCACCATCGAGGAGAACTCGTCGTCGGCGACGAGCACTTCCGCACCGTCGGGAAGGCCTGCGGCCACGACCGCCACCATTGGCGAGACCGCCGGCCCGATCGCCACCCATTCGGCGGGCACTCCGACGATGTCGGCGAACAAACCCCTGCTCTGGGTCACGATGGCGTCGTAATCGGCGGCGGTGGCCTCTCCTAGCCCACAGCGAGCAAGGTCCGCAGTCATGGCCGCTACCGCTGCCCGCGGCAGCACACCGTTGCCGCAGGCAGCGAGGTAGCCGGGCTTGACGTCGAAGGCGGCAGCGAGCTCGGCCACTCCGAGCCGTGTTGAACTCATGGTTCCGGTCATGAATCCAGACTGCCGCCCAGACAATCGATCACACCAGACCAGACTGCCTCTCGTATTGATAACCTTTCGTTATGACTGAGGGGTTGGATCTTCACACCGTACGGATCATCCGCGCCATCGCCGACGCGGGATCGATCACCGCTGCAGCCGAAGCACTGGGATACAGCCAGCCCGCGCTGAGCCAGCATCTTCGCCGCGCCGAACACCGTCTCGG
>DMIX01000281.1 GCA_003451975.1 Propionibacteriaceae bacterium | reverse complement strand
AACGAGGCCATGCGGGACTGGGTGGCCAGCGTCGACACCACCCACTACTTGATCGGCACCGTCGCCGGACCGCATCCGTTTCCGAAGATCGTGCGGGAGTTCCAGCGGGTGATCAGCACTGAGATCCGCGAACAGATGGCTGATCGCTACGGGCGGCTGCCCACGGCGGTCGCTGCCTGCGTCGGTGGCGGCTCGAACGCGCTGGGGACCTTCGCGGACTTCATCGACACACCCGAGGTTGAGCTGTTCGGCTTCGAAGCCGGCGGTGACGGTGTGGAGACTGGTCGGCATGCCGCTTCCATCCAAGGGGGTTCGATCGGCGTCCTGCATGGCACCCGCACCTACGTGTTGCAGAACGAGGATGGCCAGACCCAGGAGTCGCATTCGATCTCAGCGGGGCTCGACTATCCCGGGGTGGGGNNCTACAGCTATCTGCTGCAGGACGACGACGGCAATCCGCTCGAGGCGTACTCGATCTCGGCCGGGCTCGACTATCCCGGGGTGGGGCCCGAACATGCCTGGCTCGCAGCCACCGGCCGGGCCCACTACGAGGCGATCACCGACGATGAGGCGATGGCCGCTTTGAAACTGCTGTGCCGCACCGAAGGCATCATGCCTGCGATCGAATCCGCTCACGCTTTGGCCGGAGCAATGACCCTGGGACGACGCCTGGCTGCCGAGCAGCCCGATGCGGATCCGACCATCGTGGTGTGTTTGTCCGGGCGCGGTGACAAGGATGTGGACACCGCCAATGCCTACTTCGGCCTGACCGGGCGTCCGGACCACTACACCGGAGGTGTGGCATGAATCCGCCGAGCTCCGCCTCAGCCATCACCGCAGCCAAGTCCGACGGGCGCGCGGCCCTGGTTGGCTATCTGCCCGTGGGTTACCCGAGCGTCGCCGGATCCCTGGATGCACTCCGTACGCTGTGCGGGGCCGACGGGGAGACTCCTGGCGTCGACCTGGTCGAGATCGGCTTGCCCTATACCGATCCGGTCATGGACGGACCGGTCATCCAACGCGCCGGCACCCGGGCCCTGGACCGCGGCGTGCGCACCCGCGATGTGTTTGCCGCCGTGGAGGCGGTTCGCGCTGCCGGTCGACCCGCGGTCGTCATGACGTACTGGAACTTGATCGAGCACTACGGAGTGGCGAGCTTCGCGCGCGACTTGGCGAACGCCGGGGGATCAGGGCTCATTACTCCTGACCTGGTTCCCGACGACGCCCAGCCCTGGCTGAGCGCCAGCGAGGAGCACGGCTTGGACCGGATCTTCCTGGTCGCACCCTCCTCGTCCGAGGACCGCATCACGATGACCGCAGCGCTGACTCGGGGCTGGTTGTACGCGACTGCTGTCATGGGAGTCACCGGTACCCGCAGCAGTTCGTCGGCCGCGGCCCCGGAGTTGGTGGCCCGGATTCGACGCCTGGCGCCGCAGACACTGATCGGAGTCGGGTTGGGCGTATCCAATGGCGATCAGGCCGCTGAGGTGGCGACCTTCGCCGATGCCGTGATCGTCGGCTCGGCGTTCATCGCCACGATGCTCGCTGCTGAGGACGCGGGTCATCCAGAGGACTTCACCGGTCTGCGCGGTGTGCTGGCCGACTTGACGCAGGGAGTACGACGACGATGATCAGTCTCTTCATCCCGAGTCCTTCGATCAGCAGTTTCCAGATCGGACCGCTGACGATCCATATCTACGCGCTGTGCCTGATCACCGGAATCATCGCGGCCTGGATCATCGGCTCGCGGCGATGGCGTGCCCGCGGCGGCACCATGGAGAGCTTCGAGACGGTGTTGCTGTGGGCCATCCCCATCGGGATCGTCGGCGCCCGCATCTACCACGTGCTGACCCACCTGGGCGACTACTTCGGCCCCACGGCCAATCAGGATTGGTGGGCGATCTGGCAGGGCGGGATCGCGATCTATGGTGCGATCGGAGCCGGGGCGCTGACTGCCTGGGTGGTGGCTCGGCGTCGCAAGATTGCGTTCGCCGCGTTGGCGGACTCGCTGGCGCCAGGCATCGCCGTGGGGCAGGCCTTGGGTCGGTTCGGCAACTGGTTCAACCAGGAGTTGTACGGGCTACCCACGACACTGCCGTGGGGCTTGGAGATCGACCCTGCCCATCGAGTGCCGGGCTATGAGAGCTACGCGACCTTCCATCCCACCTTCCTCTATGAGTCGGTATGGAACCTCCTGGTCGCCGCAACGCTGATCTGGGCCGATCGGAAGTGGCAACTAGGGCGCGGCAAGGTCTTCGCGCTCTACATCGCGTTGTACGGCTTCGGACGGATCTTCACCGAATCCCTGCGTACCGACTACTCCTACGACGTCTTCGGACCCCTGCGCTTCAATGCTGCGGTCGCCATGTTGATCTGCCTGGCCGGCATCATTCTGCTGGTCTGGCTGGTGCGTAATCGTCCCGGACGCGAGGAGCGTGTGGAGTTCGGTTTGGAGGCAGCCAGCCCCGTCGAAACTACGGAATCCGTAGCATCAACTGCGGAATCCGCAGCGGGAACGGATGCTCACGATTCTGACGCCGCCACGGTTCATAATTCCTCCACAGAGCCGGACGAACCCTCCGGCTCCGGGCGCTGACTTCGCAATTCTCGGGGTTCCAGAGGCTGGTTATCAGCCGGTGAAGTGCGAATTCAGGTCCATGATGCAATCGGGCGTGCTCACGGACCGAGAAGGTTCAGCTAAGCTCGCCCTCCGAGTGTGCAGCGTCGGCTCGGTGCCGACTGGTTTTGCACCCCCCGGCGCCTGCCGCGCAGATGGGAGATCTTTATGGCGGTGATGTCAATGCCACAACGGCCTGCGACTGGTCTTTACGACCCAGCCTTTGAGCACGACGCCTGTGGGGTGGCCTTCGTGGCCCATCTCAGCGGACAGGCAGACCACGACATCATCGCCAAGGGCCTGACCGCCCTGGAGAATCTGGATCATCGAGGCGCCACCGGCGCCGATGCCGCAGCCGGTGACGGCGCGGGCATGCTGCTGCAGGTACCGGACCGGTTCCTGCGTGACGTGGTGGACTTTGATCTGCCGGCACCGGGCTGTTACGCCATGGGCATGGCCTTTCTGCCTGCGGATCCGACCAAGCGAGCCACCGCGAAGCGCACCATCGAGTACGTCGCCACCGAAGAAGGTCTGGTGGTGCATGGCTGGCGCGTGGTGCCGACCGACGACAGCACGCTGAGCCCGGTGTCGGTGGCGAACATGCCGTTCTTCGAGCAGATCTTCGTCTCCACCCCGGAGCTTGCCAGTGGCATCGACCTCGATCGTGCGGTGTATCCGCTGCGCCAGCGGGCGCGCAATGACGCCGGGGTGTACTTCGCGTCGCTGTCGGGGCGCACCACCGTCTACAAGGGCATGTTGACCACCCAGCAACTCGCTGCTGTGTTCAGCGATCTACTCGACGAGCGCGTCGAGAGTGCGCTGGCGCTGGTTCACTCCCGGTTCTCGACCAACACCTTCCCGGCCTGGGAACTGGCGCATCCGTATCGGCTGATGGCTCATAACGGTGAGATCAACACCGTCAAGGGCAATCGCAACTGGATGCGCGCCCGTGAGGCCCTGCTGGCCACCGACAAGATTCCCGGCGATCTGGAGCGGATCTTCCCGATCTGCACACCGGGCGGATCGGACTCGGCCTCCTTCGACGAAGTCCTGGAGTTGCTGCACCTAGGCGGTCGTTCGCTCCCGCACGCGGTGCTGATGATGATCCCCGAAGCATGGGAGAACAACATCGAGATGGATCCGGATCGGCGCGCTTTCTACGCCTTCCATTCCGCGATGATGGAGCCCTGGGACGGCCCGGCCTCGGTCACCTTCACCGACGGCACCCTGATCGGGGCAGTGCTGGACCGCAATGGTCTGCGTCCCGGACGCTACTGGGTCACTGATGACGGCCTGGTGGTATTCGCCTCCGAAGCCGGCGTGCTGGATATCGATCCGGCGAAGGTGATCAAGAAGGGCCGCATGAAGCCCGGTCGCATGCTGCTGGTCGACCTGGATGCCCACCGCCTGATCAACGACGACGAGATCAAGGCCCAGCTCGCAGCCGAACATCCCTATCGGGAGTGGCTGGGGCGTTCGAGCGTCGACCTGGACGAGTTGCCCGAGCAGCAGCACGTTGTGCACAGCCATGCCTCGGTCACCCGCCGCCAGCAGATCTTCGGCTACACCCACGAAGAGATTCGCCAGATCATCACGCCCATGGCGAATAATGGCGCCGAGCCGATCGGCTCCATGGGTTCGGACACCCCATTGGCGGTGCTCAGCGATCGCGCGCATCTGCTGTTCGACTACTTCGCGCAGCTGTTCGCCCAGGTGACCAACCCTCCGCTGGACGCGATCCGTGAGGAACTGGTCACCTCGCTGAAGGCCTCGTTGGGGCCGGAGGGAAACCTGCTGCAGCCCGGACCGGAATCCTGTCGACAGATCGTGATCAACTACCCGATCCTGGATTCCGACCAGTTGGCCAAACTGGTTCGCATCAACCGTGACGGTTCGATGCCGGACTACGACACCTACATCGTGCGTGGCCTCTACCCGGTGGCCGGTGGCGGTAAAGCCCTGGGTGACACCCTCGACCACCTCTGCCAACAGGTGAGTGAGGCCATCGAAGGTGGTGCGCGCACCCTGGTGCTGTCAGATCGACACTCCAATGCCGAGATGGCGCCGATTCCGTCGCTGCTGCTGACCGCCGCCATCCACCACCATCTGGTTCGGGAGAAGGCCCGTACCCAGGTGGGCTTGATCGTGGAAGCCGGGGACGTACGCGAGGTGCACCATGTCGCGCTGCTGATCGGCTACGGCGCCGCAGCGGTGAACCCCTACCTGGCCTTCGAGACCGCGGAAGACCTGGCCCGTCGGGAGTGGTTGGTCAACATCGACCCCGAGGCCGCGCTGTACAACGTACGCAAGGCGCTCGGCAAGGGCGTGCTCAAGGTGATGAGCAAGATGGGTGTGTCGACCATCCACTCCTATACCGGTGCCCAGATTTTCGAGGCTCTCGGGGTCTCCAGCGAAGTGATCGACAAGTACTTCACGGGCACCACCAGTCGGGTGGAAGGTATCGGACTGGACGAGATCGCCGAGGCGATTGCGCGACGCCATGCCACCGCCTACCCGCCCTACGGCATCACGGTGCCGCACCGCACCCTCGCCGTGGGTGGAGAGTACAAGTGGCGCAGAGAAGGCCCGCCGCACCTGTTCGACCCCGAGACGGTGGCACGGTTGCAGTACGCCACCAAGCAGGGCAGCTACGAGTTGTTCAAGACCTACACCGACCGTGTGAACGACCAGTCGACTCGGATGATGACGCTGCGCGGCCTGCTGGAGTTCGACTCGCCGCGCCAACCGGTGCCGATCGAGGAAGTCGAGCCGGTCAACGAGATCGTGAAACGATTCTCCACCGGAGCGATGAGCTACGGCTCCATCTCGCTGGAGGCCCATCAGACGCTGGCCATCGCCATGAACCGGCTCGGCGGCAAGTCGAACACCGGTGAAGGTGGCGAGGACCGCGAACGGCTCTACGATCCGCAGCGGCGCAGCGCCATCAAGCAGGTCGCTTCAGGTCGTTTCGGCGTCACCAGCGATTACCTGACCAACGCCGACGACATCCAGATCAAGATGGCCCAAGGCGCCAAGCCCGGCGAAGGCGGGCAGTTGCCCGGCCAGAAGGTGTACCCGTGGGTCGCCAAGACCCGTCACTCAACGCCGGGTGTGGGACTGATCTCGCCGCCGCCACACCACGACATCTACTCAATCGAGGATCTCAAGCAGTTGATCCACGATCTGAAGTGCGCCAATCCGCGTGCCCGCATCCACGTGAAGCTGGTCGCCGAAGTGGGCGTCGGCACGGTGGCCGCCGGTGTGTCGAAGGCGAAGGCCGACGTGGTGTTGATCTCCGGCCACGACGGTGGCACCGGAGCGGCGCCGCTGACCTCGGTCAAGCACGCTGGTGGCCCCTGGGAACTCGGCTTGGCCGAGACTCAGCAGACCCTGCTGCTCAACGGTCTGCGTGACCGGATCACCGTACAGGTCGACGGTCAGCTCAAGACCGGCCGCGATGTGGTGATCGGCGCCCTGTTGGGTGCCGAGGAGTACGGCTTCGCGACGGCACCGCTGGTGGTGTCGGGCTGCGTGATGATGCGAGCCTGTCAGTTGGACACCTGTCCGGTGGGCGTAGCAACGCAGAACCCGGAGCTTCGCGAGAAATACGCCGGGCATGCCGACTACATCGTGAACTTCTTCGAGTTCATCGCTCAGGAGGTTCGCGAGCTGCTGGCGCAACTGGGTTTCCGCTCACTTCAGGAGGCCATCGGCCACGTCGAAGTGCTCCGTGCCCGTCCCGGAATCAACCATTGGAAGGCCAAAGGCCTGGACCTCTCGCCGATCCTGGCCCAGGTGGAGTTGCCGGAGGGTGCTCCGCTGCACCGCGTCACCGGTCAGGACCACGGGCTGGAGGACAAGCTCGATGCTCAACTCATCGAGATCGCCCAGCCGGCCATCAGCAACGGCGAGTTGGTGCGCGCCGATCTGATGGTGCGCAACGTGGATCGCACGGTCGGCACTTTGTTGGGACACCAGGTCACCAAAGCCACCCAGGGTGCGGGCCTGCCGGAGAACACCATCGACTTCACCTTGCGCGGTACCGCCGGCCAGAGCTTCGGAGCCTTCCTGCCTGCCGGTATCACGCTGCGATTGGTGGGCGACTCCAACGACTACTTCGGTAAGGGTTTGTCGGGGGGCCGGTTGATTCTGCGGCCCCACGAGGAGGCGGTCTTCGCCGCCGAGGAGCAGATCATCGCCGGCAATGTCATCGCCTACGGCGCGACCAGCGGCGAGTTGTTCATCAGAGGTCAGGTCGGCGAGCGCTTCTGCGTCCNNGCCTGCGAGTACATGACCGGCGGCGAGGCGCTGATTCTGGGTCAGACCGGACGCAACATCGCCGCGGGTATGTCCGGTGGTGTCGCCTGGGTTCTGGATCTGGTCGAAGCACGGCTGAACACGGAGTTGGTCGACGCCAAGCCGGCCTCGGATACCGACATGGTTCGCATTCGTGAGCTGTTGACCAAACACCTCGAAGAGACCGGATCTGCGGTGGCCGAGCGACTCTTGGCCAGCGACGATGTTGAGTTGGCGCAGCGATTCACCACCTTGCTGCCCCGGGATTACGCCCGGGTGCTGAAGGCCCGCGCCGAGGCTGAGGCCGCCGGATTGGATGAGGAGACCACAGTGAAACTCATGATGGAGGCCTCGCATGGCTGACCCGAGAGGATTCATGACCACCCCGCGGGAGGTGGCTGAGCGCCGTCCGGTCGACGAACGGGTTCAGGATTGGCAGGAGGTGTATCCGGGTAGTCCCGGGCGCGCCGTGCTGCCGATCATCTCCAAGCAGGCCGGTCGCTGCATGGACTGCGGCATTCCG
>DMIX01000155.1 GCA_003451975.1 Propionibacteriaceae bacterium | reverse complement strand
CATCGTTGGGACGGTCAGCAGTGGGTGCCGGTCGCGCAGGCTGCTCAGCCGCAGCAGTATCAGGTGGGCCAGGTCGTGAACGGCCATCGTTGGGACGGCCAGCAGTGGGTGCCCGTCGCGCAGGCGCCGCAGGTCGGTGAGGTGCAGAACGGCTACCGCTGGAACGGGTCCCAGTGGGAACCGATGGCACAAGCCACGTCCGCTGACTCTTGGTTGGAGCCGACGGTCGGTCAAGCTGAAGCCGTGTCGCCCCACTCGAACATCCAAGGGCGGTTGCGAGCCTTGGCCGAAAGCTGGCAATTCACCTGGGAAGAATCCGGCGACAAGGCCACCATTACTCGAGTCCTGGCCGAACGGACTTCGGTGCTGGCACGGCAGAAGCTGGAGTACCGCGCCACGATCATCGTCGATGACGCCGCGTGGCAGGTGCGCTACTCCGACTCGCTGAAGGAGACCGGCGGCGGATTCACCAGCGGCGATCCCGGCGAAAGTTCAGGCTTCGGCTTTTCCGGTGGCACCTACAGCAGCACCGGCAGCGAGGGCTTGGCCGATGACATTGCCGAGCAGATCACCCATTTCGCCAAGGACTACACCTTCGACTTCTCCTACGAGCAGTGGCGCGAACAAGTCCGCACGATCGCGGCGGAGGCCGGCTACGAGTTCGTGACCGGAGCCTGATCTCAGGCTTTCAGTGCTTGGCCTACGGTGGCGATCACTGCGGGATCCCAGGTGAGCGCACGCTCCCAAGGCAGCCCGAACATGTCCGCGAAGTAGATCGAATGCGCGTCGGCGAACTGGTACCGGGGAGCAGCGCCCAGCGCCGAGCCCGGCACGGCGTGTGCGAGCGCGCTGGGCACCGTCACTAATCCGTCGTTGGGCCACATCGAACCAGCGCCGGTGAAGGCCTCACCCGCGATCAAGGTCACCGCAAGCTGATCCAGCGCAGCCACCTGCGTGGGAAGCCAACGCCGCAGGAAACCCGCGGTAACCTGCTGCCCGGCGTTGTCGGCAGGCAGGTCGTGGACTGCATTGGCGAATTCGGTGAGGATCTGCTCGAAAGCGGGATTTCCCTGGGCCTCGGACAGGTCCAGATCGCCCGCGGCGTAATCTGCGGCGAAACCGCCGTCCCAGGGCGTGCCGATCGTGATCAGCCGCGACACCGTCACCGGAGAATCACTGAGCTGGTTCATGGCCGCAGTACTGAACAGCCCACCCATCGAATGCGCCACGATCGAGAACTGGTCGTAGCCGAAGCGCTCCTCGAGATAGCACAGCAACCGAACCAGTCGAGCCCCGGCCTCATCAATCGATCCCAGCGAGTTGATCGTGAGAGACTCGCTGAGGACCTCGGCCGGATCGTCGAAACCGGCGAAGCCCGAGTCGCGCTCGGCAGGACCAGGCCCGGCGTGAGCGGGTGCGGTGAATACCGTGTGGCCCTGGGCCAGTAACTCGCTGCGGAGGAAGGAATCGGTGCTTCCGGCCTGCTGGCCACTTCGACAGACCGCATCAGGGGTAGTAAACGGGCTGATCGCCGACCCGCCGGACACGATCACGACGGCCTCGGGCATGGTGTCCTCCTTGGCTTGAGCTCAATCCGAAAACAGCGATCAGCGGAAATCCCGCTCCAGGAACTGGCCTTGGGGATCGTCTGAGGCGACCCGCTCGGCTTCGCGTTCGCGCAGCTCCACCCGGCGGATCTTCCCCGAAATGGTCTTCGGGAGCTCGGTGACGAACTCCACGATGCGAACCCGCTGGTAGGCGCTGAGCCGAGCCCGGGCATGCTCGAAAATGGAGCGCGCCGCCTCTGCCTGCTGATCGGTGGCATGTTCGACCAGGCGGACGAAAGCCTTGGGCACCGCGGCCCGCACCGGGTCAGGGCTCGGCACGATCGCAACCTCGGTCACATAGGGGTGCTCCAACAGGATCGACTCCAGCTCGAAGGGCGAGATCTTGTAGTCGGAGGCTTTGAACACATCGTCGGCCCGACCGACGTAGGTGAGGTAACCGTCGGCGTCGAGTGTGGCGATGTCACCGGTGTGGAAGTAGCCGTTGCGCCGAACCTCGGCGGTCATCTCCGGGTTGTTGTGGTAGCCGGTCATCAAACCCAGGATCGGTTTGCTCAGGTCGAGGCAGATCTCGCCCTCGCTGACGCCGGGGTCGCCGGTCACTGGGTCCAACAGCACCACCGGGTAGCCAGGCATGGGCCGCCCCATGGAACCATCCTTGACGACCTGACCCGGGGAGTTGCCCACGCAGCAGGTGGTTTCGGTCTGTCCGAAGCCATCGCGAATGGTGCCGCCCCAGGCAGCACGAACAGTGGTGATGACTTCCGGATTCAACGGCTCGCCGGCACCGAGCAACTCCCGCGGCGGCTGCGACAGTTGCGTCAGGTCGGCCTGAATCAGCATGCGCCACACAGTGGGAGGCGCACAGAAGGTCGTTACCTGGTGGGCGTCCATGACCTTCATCAGTGTGCCGGCGTCGAACCGTTCGTAGTTGAAGACGAACACTGTGGCCTGCGCCAGGAAGGGCGCGAAGAAGTTGCTCCACGCATGTTTGCCCCAGCCCGGTGAGGAGATGTTGAGGTGAATGTCGCCGGGTTGAACCCCCAGCCACCACATGGTGGACAGATGACCCACCGGATAGGACACCTGGCTGTGCTGCACCAACTTGGGGTGCGAGGTGGTGCCGGAGGTGAAATACAGCAGGCTCGGATCGGTGGTCGGTGTCGGTCCGTCGGGAACGAACTGATCACTGGCCCGTTGTGATTCCGCCATGGCGATCCAGCCCGCAGGAGTGTCGGGGCCGACCCCGATGCGCAGCACGCTGGAATCGAGACTGTCCAACCGTGCCCGCAGCGATGTCGGTGCCACGACCGCAGTGGCCTCGCCGTGATGCACGCGGTACGCCAGGTCAGTGGCCGAAAGCAGGGTAGAGGTGGGAATGGCGACCGCGCCGATCTTGTAGATACCGAGCACGATCTCCCACAGATCGATGGTGTTGTTCAGCATCACGATGACCCGCGATCCGCGCTTCAACCCGAGCAATCGCAGCCAGTTGGCGACCTGATCGGATCGACGGGAGAGCTCGCCGTAGCTCCACGACTGTGCCAGCAAGTCATGGGAGACGATGGTGACCGCAGCCCGATCAGGGTGTTCGCCGGCCATCACATCGAACCATTCCAACGCGAAGTTGAACTCGGTGAGCTCCGGCCAGGTGAACCCGTCGATGGTTCCGGCGTAGTCGAGGCGGTGTTCGAGGAGAAAATCGCGAGCGTCTCGGACGGCTCGGGTCGCATCGGTGGCGGGACGACCAGTCATGGGCGATCAGCTTTCTGGCAGACGGTGGACTGTCGTAAAAGCCTAGCTGCTACGGCTACGGAACCGTAACTTAGTCCGACGGTGTGATTCCGGGAGCGAGCTTCTGAAACAGCACGTGATCGCGATAGCGACCGGCGATGTGCAGGTAGGCCGGGGCATAGCCGAATCGGGTGAAGCCATTCTTGGTCAATACCGCCTGCGAGCGCACATTCTCAGGGATCGTGCCCGCCTCCACCCGGTGCAAACCCAGAGTGCTGAACGCAACCTCGACGACTTCGCCGACTGCCGCCGTGGCCAACCCCCGCCCGCCGACATGCTCGGAGAGCCAATAGCCCATCGTCGCTGATTGGAAAGGGCCGCGGAAAAGGCTCAGGTTGATCCGCCCGACCGGCTGGGCCTGATCGTCCAGAATGATCGCGCAGTACATGCCGCCGGCGCGCTGGTGGGCGAGATGGTCGGCCACGACCTGTTCCTGACCGGCCACGGTGAAGTACGACTCATCGCGAACCGGCTCCCACGGCGCCAAAAAATCGCGATTGCTGGACAACAGCGCAGCCAAGGCCGGGGCGTCGTCAGGCTGAAGTGTCCGGTGGTGGGTGGGCATGGACTCATCTTCTCAGAACGCGAAGGCGCCCCGGGATCACCACGGGGCGCCTTCGTTCAGACGACTGGGTATGCCTCAGATGAGCCCGAGTTCGGTGACCGCAGCCTTCTCGTCGGCCAGTTCGGCCACCGAGGCATCGATCTTGCCCCGCGAGAAGGCGTCGATCTCCAGACCCTGAACGATCCGGTAGCTGCCACCGGAGTAGGTGACCGGGAACGACGAGATCAAGCCCTCGGGCACTCCGTAGGAGCCGTCGGACGGCACGGCGGCCGAAACCCAGTCACCCTCGGGCGTGCCGAGCACCCAGTCGTGCATATGCTCAACGGTGGCGTTGGCCGCCGAGGCGGCCGAGCTCAGTCCGCGGGCCTCGATGATGGCAGCACCACGTTTGGCGACGGTCGGGATGAAGGTGCTCTCGATCCAGGCCTGGTCGTTGATGACCTCAGCGGCATTCTTGCCCTCGACCTCGGCGTGGAACACGTCGGGGTACTGGGTGGCGGAGTGATTGCCCCAAATAGTCATGTGCTTCACCGCGTCCACGGCGACACCGGTCTTCTGTGCGACCTGGGTGATGGCCCGGTTGTGATCCAACCGAGTCAGCGCATTGAAGCGCTCATTGGGGATGTCGGGAGCGTTGCTCATCGCGATCAGCGCATTGGTGTTGGCCGGGTTGCCGGTGATCAGCACCCGGAGGTCGTCGGCGGCCACCGCATTGAGGGCCTTGCCCTGGGCGGTGAAGATGGCACCGTTGGCACTGAGCAGGTCAGAACGCTCCATGCCTTGCTTGCGGGGCATGGCGCCCACCAGCATGGCCAAGTTCACACCCTCGAAAACCTTGTTGGGATCGTCGCCGATCTCAATCTTGCTCAGCAGCGGGGAGGCGCAGTCGTCGAGTTCCATGACGACGCCTTCGAGAGCCTTGAGCGCAGGGGTGATCTCCAGCAGGCGCAGTTCCACCGGTTGGTCGGGTCCCAGCAGCGAACCGCTGGCGATCCGGAACAGCAGGCTGTAGCAGATCTGACCGGCTGCGCCGGTGACCGCTACCTTGACGGGAGTCTTGCTCACGTTTGTCTCCTCAAACAGATGCTCGGTTGGATCCGAAACCGACGCTAGCAGTTCCGCTTCACCAGCGGATACGGGTAAGAACATTGGTCAAGGAGCGAGCCGAAATACAGCGTCACCGCTGGTTGGCCGGTGGTCCGATCCCGGCTCGTTGCGTCCTATGCTCGGAGCATGCGTTTGATCTTGGTGCGCCACGGGCGGACACCCTCCAACACCGAATTGCTGCTCGACACCGCTGCGCCCGGGGCCGACCTCGACGACCATGGACGCCGGCAGGCTCAGACGCTGGCCGAGCGGCTGGCGCACCTCCCGCTGCAGGCCATCTACACCTCCAATCTGGTGCGCACCCAGCAGACCGCAGCGCCGCTGGCCCAGAGCGTCGGCGTGCCGATCACCGTGCTGGACGGGCTGCGCGAAATCTCGGCAGGGGACTACGAGATGGCTTCCTTCGCGATGACCGACGAAGTCAACACCTACCAGTCGACGCTGATGAAGTGGTCCACCGGCGACCTGCTGGCCAAGGTGCCCGGCGGCGAGAACGCCATCGAGTTCTTCGAACGTTACGACGCTGCGATCGCCCAAATCGCCGTCGGCCAAGCCCGTCATGCACTGGCGGTCAGCC
>DMIX01000411.1 GCA_003451975.1 Propionibacteriaceae bacterium | reverse complement strand
GCTTTCCGGCGGCGAGCAGCAGCGAGTCGCCATCGCGCGGGCTTTCGTCAACCGGCCGGCGATCATGATCTGCGACGAGCCGACCGGAAACCTCGATCCCGCAACCAGCGTGGGAATCATGAAGCTGTTGGATCGGATCAACCGAGCCGACACCACGGTGGTGATGGCCACCCACGACGCCAACATCGTCGACCAGATGCGTAAACGAGTGATCGAGTTGTCCAACGGCAACTTGGTCCGTGACCAGAGCAAGGGTGTTTATGGCTACCAGTGAGCGTGTGAGGCTGCTCAAGGAGAGCCAGCGATGAGGCACACCTGGACTGAGACCTGGTCGGGGCTGCGACGCAATGCCTCGATGACCTTCGCCGTGATCGTGACGATGTGGGTGTCGTTGTCACTGTTCGGCATTGGGCTGCTGGCGGCCGAGCAGGTCGAACTGTTCAAGGGGCGCTGGTACGACAAGATCGAGATCAGCGTTTTCATGTGTACGCCCAAATCGCCGGCCAGTGCAGACAACTGCACGCCGGGGGAGAGCACCACCGAGGCCCAACGGCAGGCCATCGAAGCCAGCCTGCGGTCCAATCCCGAAACGGCAGAGGTCTTCTACGAAAGCAAAGAAGAGGCCTTCGCCGAGTTCAAGCAGATCTATGCCGATTCTCCGGTGTTGTCCACCATGACGGTGGAGATGATGTCGGACTCCTTCCGTGTGAAGCTGAAAGACCCCACGCAATATCAGGGCGTGGTGTCCTCGGTGGCAGGCATGCCCGGAGTGGAGTCGGTGAACGACCTGCACAAACTGCTGGACCCACTGTTCGCCTGGCTGAACCTGGCGCGATGGGCCACCATCGGCACCAGTGCGCTGCTCCTGCTGGCAGCAGCACTCCAAATCAGCAACACCATCCGGATGGCTGCCCATGCCCGACGTCGGGAGATCGGCATCATGCGGCTGGTGGGGGCGTCCAACTGGTACATCATGCTGCCGTTCCTGCTGGAGTCTCTAGTAGCGGCTGTGATTGGCGCCCTTTTAGCGTCGGCCACCTTGGCAGCGCTCGAACAATTTGTGATCGTGGATGGTGTGAAAGCGCAACTATCAAGCCAGCACTGGGTCGACTGGACACATGTCGGCCTAGCCATGGCAATGATCAGTGGAGTGGCCATCGTGTTGTCGGTCATTCCCACACTGATCGCGACCCGGAGGTTCCTCCGGGTCTAATCGACTGATTGGAAAGGATCGTGCGGGTGTCTTCCTCCACCTCGAACGTACCTCGACCACGCAGACGGACGTCGCTGGCCACCACCCCGCTGGGCGTTGTGGTTTTTGCACTGCTGCTCAGCCTGATCCTGGGTGGCATCACGCCGGCCAACGCCGACGACCTCAAGGATGCTCGCGAAAAGGTCCGCAAGCAGATGGTGTCGGCCAAGAAAGAGGTCAAAGCCGACAAGTCGGCCTTGGCGCAGGCCGAAGCGAAGCTGCTCGCCTCACAGAATGCGTTGGCCAAAGCCAAGGCTGATCTGAACGTCGCCGAGACCCAACTCGCCGCTGCGCGCGCTGCCGACGCCGAATTGGTGGCGCAGCTGAAGGCGGCAACCGACGCCGCCAATGCCGCTGCCGCGGCTGAGCAGAAGGCCCAGCAGGACGTCTCGAACCAGAAGGATGTCATCGGGTTGGTGGTGCGAAACGCCTACCAGCAGCAGACCGGCTTGCAGGGCTGGGCCCTGCTATTCGGTGCCGACACCCCCCGCGACCTCGCCTCGCGCATGCAGTGGAACGACACCATCTTCGATACCACCACCGCGGAGTTCCAACGCTTGAGTGTGTTGGAACAGGCCGCAGCGGACGCCCACGCGCAGCGCTTGGCAACCCAGCAGGCCGTGGCCGCCAAGCGCAAGGTCGCCGCCGCGAATGTGGCCAAGACCAAGAAGCTCGCCGACCAGGCCGATCAGTCCCGCGCGAAGGTGGCCACCCTGGTCACCGAGAACGCCAAACTGCGTGCTGCCGCCGAGAAGGAACTGGACGCGGACAAGAAGCAATACGCCAAGCTCCAGGCGGAGGAAGCCAAGCTCACGGCGAAGATCCGCAACGACGGCTCCAACTACTCCAATCCCAACGGCTTCATCAGACCCGTCAACGCTCCGGCGGGGTCGCCGTTCGGCATGCGGTACCACCCGATTCTTCACTACTGGCGGATGCACTGGGGCACTGACTTCGGCGCGTCCTGCGGCACTCCCATCCGGGCGATGGCCAACGGCAAGGTCGTGCAGGCAGGCTGGACCACGTACGGGTTCGGTTACTGGACGGTCATCAGCTACGGACGCATGTACGGAGCGAACCTGGCCAGCGGTTACGCCCACCAATCCAAGATCATCGTGCATGCCGGACAGTCGGTGAAGCAGGGCCAGATCGTCGGCTATGTCGGCACGACCGGTCTGAGCACCGGTTGCCACCTGCACCTTCAGATCTATCGCAATGGAGCGCGGGTCAACCCGATGCGCTACCTGTGAGATCGCACCCACGGCGTAGGCGGTAGGCTGGCGCGGTTCTCACAAGCTCAGGAGGTGTCGTGTCATGCCCAGACCCAAAGGCCGGGTGCTGGTAGCGCAGAATCGCAAAGCGCGCCATGACTACCACCTGCATGATCGCTTTGAAGCCGGCATGGTGTTGACGGGCACCGAGGTCAAGTCGCTGCGTGCCGGACGGGCTTCGCTGGTGGATGCCTTCGCCACTGTCGACGACGGCGAGGTGTGGCTGCGCAACGCGCATATCCCCGAGTACGCCTTCGGCACCTACACCAACCACGCCACGAAGCGGAATCGCAAGCTACTGCTGCACCGCAAGGAGATCGACAAACTCGACCGTGAGACGGCCTCGTCGGGACGCACCATCGTGCCATTGGCGATCTATTTCGTGGATGGCTACGCCAAAGTGGAGCTGGCCGTGGCGACCGGCAAGCGTGACTGGGACAAGCGCCAGACTATCGCTGCCCGCGACGCCGACCGCGACGCTCAGCGCGAACTCGCCGCCCGCAACCGCGGCGAACGCTGACGAACGCCAAACGCTCCCGAATCGGTCTGCTGCTCCGGCTCAGGGCGGAGCCTTTGACCGAAACGGGAGCGCTGGGTAGATGGGGCTATTTCACTCCGACGAGGTCGCAGACGAAGATCAGGGTTTCACCGGGTTTGATGACGCCCCCGGCGCCACGATCGCCGTAGGCCAGGTGCGGGGGAATCTCCAGGCGGCGGCGTCCGCCGACCTTCATGCCGATCAGGCCGTTGTCCCAGCCGGGGATGACGCGTCCGGCGCCCAGCGGGAAGGTGAGCGGAGTCCCGCGATCGTAGCTGGAGTCGAACTGCTCCCCGGTGGAGAAAGCAACCCCGACATAGTGCACGGCGACCTGACGGCCGGCGGCAGCCTCGGGGCCGGTGCCTTCTTCAAGGTCGATGATCTGAAGCTCGGTGGGAGCGGGACCCTCTGGGGGGTCGACGAAGGGTTTTTCCATGCAGGCACCCTACCCGCTGAGTCGGGCGTGCTCGGCGCTCCGGTGGCGCCCATGAGGTGGTCCGAGTAAGCTTACAAAGCTGATCGCTCAGCGATCGGCGTACAACTCAACAGGGGGTGACTGGTTTCGACTCGGGACGGTAGTCCCAGGAGAAGCGGGTCGAGGATCCGAGGACATCTCGTTAACGAATCTCGGGAACCTATAAGTGCCGATTCCAATCGCACTGACTTCGCTCTGGCTGCCTGAGCAGCTAACGAAGGGTCAGCCCGGACGCGCCTTCGGTCCGGTTCCTGGCCTCATTTAGAAGGCTCGCTGCGGCAACTGGGTTCCAGGGTTGTCGCGGGACTTTACTGGAACTGGGCTCGTCCACCACTTGCTGACGTGAGGGTGGGAGTCAAGCAGAACGCCTAGTCAGCTGCACCCGGAGAAGTCCTGGGTCACCTCTTGAGGACGCGGGTTCAATTCCCGCCACCTCCACGACGGGGCGTTCCCGAAACGGAACGCCTACTGTTGACGAAACTCCGGCTCGGGCCTGCCCGATGCCGGAGTTTCGTCGTTGGGGCCGCTGACTAGCGTTTCAGCGGCGCCGGTCAGTGCTGGACTGGCCGCCGTGTCGCTTCTGCGTGCGGCTTTGGTTGTGGCGTGCGCCTCGGCAGAGGTCGTTTGGTTGCGCTTGGTCGCGCGGAGATCGCCTGGTGGGTTGATGGGCTTTGGCCGTGCTTGACCGGCCTGCGAAGTGGTTGGCGTTGATCAGCCTGGTGGCGCGCCTGAGTGGATCTGGCGATGCTTGGCGACCTTGACGCTGGCACGTCGCACCAGTTTCGACGGCGCCTGTGTGGCGTCCACTAGATCGGTCCAGTCGCGCCCGTACCAGTCACCGACGATCGCCATGTTGAGGGCGCCAAGGACAAAGCCGATGAGCACGCTGCTGCGGGCGAGTCCCCACACCTTGATGCTGCCGCGGGCCAGGCGGAATCGGTTGGACTTCAGCTCAGCGTTGGTGGACTCGACGGCGACGCGGCGGTTGTAGGAGACGAGCCAGGCTGTGGTTCCGTAGAGGGGCCATTGCCACAGTCGGCTCCACTCGTCGAGGGAGATGGTGGCTGTCCGGCCGCATCCGCAGGTGTCTTGGCAGGCTGTGGTGGGGTGGTCGGCGGTGCGGGCGAGTCGCATGGACGCGGGGTGGTTGCGGCAGCGCACCCGGCCGGTTATGGCTGGCCCGCGTAGCCGCAAACGGCCGTTCGCGCTTGGTGAGCCCATCGGGGTGAACGCGTAACGCGCCCTCGCGTCGTACTGGGATGCAAGGGCGAGCTTCTCGACGTCCGTCATCCCGGACCGATAGTGGTCGAGACAGCGAAGGCTCTCGGGGACGGCGTCGGAGAAGTAGCCGCCGTCGACGATGACGATCCCGGGTCGTGGTCCTGGCCGCACACCGTGTTGGGTGGTGTGGAGGTCGAACGCTGACGTCATCCCGAGGCTGTGGATCGTTGGCCCCCAGTCTCGCCGGTAGGAGTAGCCGCGGTCGGCGAGCACGACCTGCGTGGTTGGGATGTGGGTCAGTGTTTGGTGGCCAGCCGCAGTCTTGGATGATCCGGCCGGCGCGAGCGTGCAGGCCCGGACGAGTGACGGGGTTGGCTCTTGGCCGAGGTGGGGTACATCAACGCAGAGGTGCAGATCCCAGCCGAGGAAGATCGAGGTTGTGCCCTCTTTGGCGGAGCGCCACCCCTCGCGTACGTCGGGGTCGGCAGTGTGGATCAGTCTGCCGTCGGGGCCTGTCCGGGGGAATCCAGCTTTGGGTTTGCTTCCGGTGGTGCGACTGCGTGGGCCCGCCGGGAGGTGTTGGTGGTCGACGTCTGGAGTGCCGTTGCTGCTGTGTGACCTTCGGCGGCAGTAGGTCTCGATGTCGATGGAGTCCAGCGCGATGGTGTGTGGGTGGGGGATGAACCCGGGCACACTGGCGGACACGATGTGTTGGACGAGGTCGGAGAGCGTCATGCTCAGCGTGTGCCGGGATAGCACTTCGCTAGTGGCCGGATCGATTCGGGGGGCTCGCGGCTTCAGCCAGGTCGGCCAAGCCGGACTTGACCATCCAGTACGCGGTGTCCTCGGGCATGTTGGCGATGCGGCGTTGGGCCGGGGTGAGCGCGATTGCGACGAGCGTGGCGTCGGTGAGCTGCAAGCTGCCCTTGAGCCGGATGGCTGCCAGAGCAATGATGGTGAGCAGCGACTGCCAGGACAGGGTCCGGGGGCGTCCGGTAGGTGCCGTCATGTCCGCCGTGATTTTCTCAGCAAGGCCCATCCGTTCCACCCATCTCACCGCCTCGCGTACCTGGATGTCACTGACCGCGAAGTCCTGCGCGCGGCGGACCCGGTCAGCGTCAATCGCTGACCTGCTCACACCACCTCGCCGCATGCTCGGCGTCATGGGCCGACGGCTCGAACCAAGTAGTCGCTGCGCGTTGGGAGGTACGGTGCGAGCTCATCAAGGACACGGCCGGTGCGCACGCCGGCGATCGCCCAAAACTCTGGGATGGTGAGCGATCCGTCGGAGAGCACATCGACGAGCCAAGTGGTGCGCAGTCGCCGCACCTTCAGGGCGGGGGTGTAGGGCTGGATCTGCAGCTCGCGAAGAAGGCTCTCGAAGGCTCGTGTTGGGTGCAGGTGATCGCCCAGGAGGCGCGCACCCGAGGTCCTCTGTGCGGCGCGCCAGATGCCAGCCGCGTACCTGGCGCGAGCCGGCACAACGCGCGTGGGGAGATTGGCGAGTACAGCGCTACCGTTGCGCGCGATGTCTGTCTTGCGGAGCGCGAGCATCTCGGGGGCTGTCAGGCCCAACCCCAAACCCACGTGGAGTGTCACATCGAGTATGTGACGGCGTCGCTCCGTGGTCTGGAGGCCGACGAGCGCCAACAGTTGCGTGATCTCGCCATCTGAGTAGGGGTCACGGTTGGGAACTCGGGGAATTACTTGTGGCGTGGGGGTCCAGATGCTCTGGCTGTTGGCCTTGGCGACGACGCGTAGCTGCGAGCGGAGAGTTGAGACGCTGCGGACGCCGAAGTGGACCTCGGCATAAACACCTCGACGAGATCCTCGGTGAACACCCGCTTCGGATCCGTACCTCGCCCGCTGAGCCGACACCAGCTGAGAAACTGAGCCGTCACTCGGAGCCGCTGGAGCGCGACACTCGACGAGTGAGGGGTGGTCGACACCACGCAGGATCGCGCGAGGTCCCGCAGCGAGGCCCATTCGCTGGCCGGGACGGTGGATCCTTGCGGCCTATAGCGGGCCATGACGCCTTCTGGATCTCGAAAGGCTCCATCTCGCCACAGGTGGGTCCCCGAGTCGTGGCTGGTCATGGCCGACCGTCAAGCGGTAGACGAGTGGGGGCGTCGGTGAGGGCGTGCTTGACACGCCAGCGTGCGTCTGGCGACAATTGAACAGTCCGATCG
>DMIX01000412.1 GCA_003451975.1 Propionibacteriaceae bacterium | reverse complement strand
GCCGCAAGCCGCTGTTCATTGGGGCGCTGAGCCTGTTTGTCGCCGGTTCGATCATTGGGGGGCTCGCTCCGAGCATGGCTTGGTTGATCACCGGACGGGCCGTTCAGGGTCTGGGCGGCGGCGGCCTGATGATCTTGTCGCAGTCGATCATCGCCGATGTGGCTCCGGTGCGGGAGCGGGCCAAATATATGGGTGCAATGGGGGCCGTCTTCGGTATCGCGGCGGTCGCCGGCCCGGTGCTCGGGGGCTGGTTCACCACGGGCGTCGGTTGGCGGTGGGCCTTCTGGATGAATGTGCCTCTGGGCGGTCTGGCGATCGTGTTGGCTGTGATCTATCTGCGCCTTCCGCGGCACAACCTGCCGGTGAAGTTGGACGTGTGGGGCATCGCGACGATGGTGCTCGCAGTCACGTCGACCATCCTGGTGGTTTCGTGGGGTGGCACGACCTACGCCTGGGCGTCGCCGGTGATTCTGGGGCTGGCCGTCGTGGCCGTCGCCTGCGGTGTCGGGTTCGTGTTCGCTGAGCGGCGAGCCGCCGAGCCGATCATCCCGCTGCACGTGTTCGCGAACCGCAACTTCGTCCTGTCCACGGCCGCTGGCCTGGTCATGGGGGTGGCGATGTTCGGGACGGTGTCCTATCTGCCGACCTACCTGCAGATGGTGACCGGAGTGAGCGCGACTGCGTCGGGGCTGATGACGCTGCCTATGATGGCGGGCATCATGGTGACCGCACTTGTCACCGGGCAACTGGCCTCTCGTACGGGACGCTATAAGTGGATGCCGATCGTCGGGTCGGCCCTTCTCATCGTGGCGCTCATCTTTTTGTCGACCCTCACGGTCACGACTCCGGTGGTGCTGACGATGGTCTACCTGTTTGTGTTCGGCACCGGGTTGGGGTTCGGTCAGCAGATTCTGGTGTTGATTGTGCAGAACGCCTTCCCGGATCGGGAGGTGGGCACGGCCACCGCAGCGAACAACTTCTTCCGCGAGATCGGCGCCTCAATCGGTGGCGCTGTGGTTGGTGCCCTCTTCAGCGGACGTCTCTCCCAACTCCTCGCCGAACGGTTACCTGCAGGGGCTGGCGAGGTTTCTACTCAGTCGTTGACCCCCGGTCTTCTCGCTCAACTCCCTGATGCTCTGCGAACGGTCATCGTGGGCGCCTACAACGACGCGCTCACACCGATCTTCCTGCTCTTGGTGCCCCTGATGGCGGTGAGCTTCGTGCTTCTGCTGTTCATCAAGGAGGACCCCCTGCGGGCGAGTCTCGACGACAGCGCAACGGGGGCGGACGTCCCCAGCAATGCACCTGCTGCCGCTGACGCCCTCTCGCCAGCTGCCTGAGAACCCACCCCAACAACTGACTCGGCCTATCCGATCACCGCAGAACCACATCACTGAAAGCCTGTCTCGGCGTCGATTCGAGGCACAACCAAGGAGAAAATCGATCATGGTCCGCCTGACCAAACTCAGCCTTGCTCACCGCACTGTCGTGCTTCTACTCAGCCTGCTCACCATCGGGCTGGGCGTATTCGCGACTACCTCGTTGAAGCAGGAGATGATTCCCTCGATCAGCGTGCCGCAGGGCAGCGTGGTGACGGTCTACGCCGGGGCAGCTCCGGCAGTGGTCGAAGCGCAGGTGTCGAAACCGATTGAGAGCGCGGTGAAAGCCGTCGATGGGGTGACCTCGGTCACGTCCACCAGCTCCAGTGGGGTCTCCCAGGTGGCTGTGGAGTGGGACTACGGGATTGATTCCGACGACATGGCCACCAAGCTGCGAAGCGCGATCGACTCGGTCTCCGCGACGCTCCCGTCGGGAGTGGATCCCACAGTCGTCACGGGCGGCACCGATGACATACCGGTGGTGCAGCTCGCAGTGTCCTCCGATGAAGACCTCAACACCTTGTCCCAGCGAGTGACCGACACAGTGGTGCCGGAGTTGAAGGCGATCAACGGAGTTCGCGATGTGTCGGTGGCTGGCAAGGAACAACACGAGATCGTCGTCACCTACAAGCAGAGCCAACTCGACAAATACGGCGTCGACCCAGATTCGATCGCGCAGATGTTCGCTGCGAACTCCAGCGCTATCCCATCCGGAACCGTACACACCGACACGGCCAATCTCGACGTGCAGACCGGGACGAGCTATTCAACCGCGGCGGAGATCGCCAATCTGCGGGTGCAGGGCACCGACGGGTCGGTCCGGCTGGGCACACTCGCCACCGTCGAGGAGCAGCCGGTTGAGACCACCAGCATCTCCCGGGTGGAGGGTCGCTCAGCGCTCACCTTGTCCATCACGAAGACCGCGGACGCGAACACGGTCTCGGTGTCGCATGACGTCCAGGCCCGTCTCGGTAACCTGACCAAGGCGCTGGGCGGCAATGCCAACTTCGTAACTGTGCTGGACCAAGCGCCCTACATCGAGGAATCCATCAGCAACCTCACTGTCGAGGGGGGCATCGGCCTGGCCATGGCGATCTTCGTCATTTTGCTGTTCCTCCGCTCCTTCCGGCCGACCCTGATCACTGCGATCTCCATCCCGCTGTCGCTCCTGATCGCCCTGATCGGGCTCTGGGTGGGCGGCTATACGCTCAACATCCTCACTTTGGGGGCGCTCACTGTGGCGATCGGTCGGGTGGTCGACGACTCGATCGTCGTGATCGAGAACATCAAACGGCATCGAGGCTACGGAGAGTCCGGCTATCAATCGGTGATCACTGCCGTCAAGGAGGTCGCCGGGGCGGTCACGTCCTCGACCCTGACTACCGTGGCGGTGTTCCTCCCGATCGGGCTGGTCGGTGGCATGGCGGGGCAGATCTTCCGGCCCTTCGCCGTGGCTGCGGTTGTCGCCCTCCTTGCCTCCCTGCTGGTGTCCCTCACCGTGGTGCCCGTGCTGGCTTCCTGGTTTATGCGTTCCACGGCGCCGGCGAAGCGGACGACGGCGCCGTCCCCGGTGGCTGCGGAGGAGAAGCCGACCTGGCTTCAGCGAGGCTATCTGCCGGTCTTGAACTGGGCGCTCGCCCACCGCGGGATCACCCTCTTGGTTGCGCTCGGCGTGCTTGCTGGCACCCTTGCGCTGATCCCGGGAATGAAGACCGACTTCATCGGGAACATGGGCTCAGAAAGCCTGGCGATCAGCCAGAAGCTGCCGGTGGGCAGCAGCCTGGCCGAGACCGACCAAGCCGCCGCGAAGGTGGAGAAGGTGTTGGCAGGCGATCCCGACGTGCAGA
>DMIX01000446.1 GCA_003451975.1 Propionibacteriaceae bacterium | reverse complement strand
GAGCCACACAGAGGACAGGCCGTCCCGGTGAGGCTGCGCCACGGGCATGCCAGGCCGAAACCGGTGACGCGAGAGACGATGCTCCCACCAACTCCGACCCCGACGAACAGGGCGTACCCGACCAGGTTCTGGCGGGCCTGCACGGCTGCTGTTGAGGTCGATGTCATTCCGCAATTATGGGTCGCTTTCCGATCAGCGGCGCCTAGGCCCTAGGATTCGGGGCATCATTGCTCTACAGGGAGAACAGCATGTCTGATCAGAGTCCGACCAGCCCGGATCCCAGCGACGCGGTTCCGGGATACACACCGCCGTCGAACGAGCCCCCCGCGTACACTCCGCCGCCGGCTAGTGACCCGTATGCCGCGGCCCCCGGCGCCTACCCACCGCCGCCTGCCGCCGACTACTCCACCGCCTATCCGCCGGCAACCACGGGTGCTGCCGGTGCTGTCGTCGATTGGCCCAAGCGCGCACTGGGTGGCCTCATCGACTACGTCGCTCCGGCGATCGTGTTCGGCGTGGTGGGTTCCATCATCGGCAACGCGGTGAGTTCCACACTGGGCAATATCATCGACACCGTGCTGATCGCCGCCTGGTGGGCCTACCTCGGCTACCTGTCGGGCACCTACGGCATCACGCCGGGTCGTGCCATCGCTAAGACGAAGCTGATCAGTGAGGAGACCGGTCAGTTGATCGGGGTAGGCCAGGGCATTCTGCGTCAGCTTGGCCACGTGCTCGACTCGTTGGCCTGCTACATCGGTTGGCTGTTCCCGCTGTGGGACGCCAAGCGGCAGACCTTCGCCGACAAGATCGTCAAGACCGTGGTCATCGACAACTCCGCTGATCCCAATGCGGGACAGATTCGCTGGAGCTGATCTTCGCGAACTCGCTGTGAGGTGGGCGCCGCCGTCGGACAACGATGGCGGCGCCCAATCCAATTCGGAGAGAATCGCCGGAACTCCGTAACCTTTCGGGAGCGAGCAGCGGTTTCCCCTGCGAAAGGCGGCAGATGGAAAACAACCAGACGGACTTCGACCGGCTCTTGGCCGGTCAGGTTGCTCCTGACGACCCTGCACTGGGTCGTGTTGCCGCATTTCTCGACCAGGTGCAGGCCTCCCAAACGATGCCTGATGTTCAGCAATTGGCAGACCCCCATCTGCGGTTGATGCGTCAGGCCACCAAGCTGGAGACGACGGAGTCACACCATCCGCACCAGAGTCGATCGGCCCGTCGATCCCGGCGAATTTTCATCGGTGCCGTCGCCGGAATTCTTGCCGGAATCACCGCCGGGGTCGGCGTGGCCGCAGCCAGTGGAACTCAGGGGCATCCGTGGATCTCATGGTTGCCTTGGACCGCACCGACGAACTCCGCCGGGGTGTCCGCGGGCTCGTCAATGACTCCACCCGGGAGCCCCTCAAATGGGCAGAGCCCCTCCAGTCAACCGGGCGCTCCTGCGGTGACGGTGCCGATTCCCACGACAGTCCCGAGTGATGTGCCACCGCACGCCACGAGCCCTGCCGCTGATCCCAGCAAGAGCGACAAACGTGTCGCCGATCCGTCGAAGGGCATCATTCCTTCAGCGACCAATCGTGGAAAGTCGAGTGCTGCACCGGGTCACACCAAGACCGCCGCCCCGCCCTCCGTCAAGCCCACCAGCAAGGATCGGGCGTCCAAGGGGACGGACAAGGTGCCCGACAAGGCACCCAAAGGCTGAACTGGTGAGCCGATTCCCCTGAGGTGTTCACCTCATCTCGTGCCCAGTTCTTCGAACGCCGGGTTGGCATCCCCCGCCAACCCGGCGTTTCCCTGTGCGTTAGCCTTCTCTTGACCGCCACCAGACGCTTGGACAACGCTCATGCCCATCGGCTCACGCTTCCCTGAGGTGCTGCGGGCTGCGTCTGATGGAGTCGAGGGAGCTTGGTCGGAGCTGTATCGAGAGTTCGCGCCGCAGTTGTTGCGATTCCTGCGATCCCAGGGCGCGACCGATCCGGAGGACCTGCTCGGTGACTGCTTTGTGCAGATCGTGCGCAAGTTGGGCGACTTCAGCGGTGACGAAACCGGCTTTCGAACCTGGGTCTTCCTCATTGCCCGCAACCGGCTGGTCGATGAATGGCGCCGTGCGGATCGGCGCCCCACGGTGCTGCGCGCCGATCCTCTGGTGGCAGCCTCCACGCCGACCACGATCGTGCCCGGCGCCGACGAGGCTGCGATCGGACGCGCCGGTCTTGACGAGATCTTGGGGCGTCTCACTCCCGATCAGCGGGCCGTGATCTCGCTGCGATTCGTGGACCGCTTCTCGTTGGCGGAAACCGCTGAGATCCTGGGTCGAAGTGAGGGCTCGGTGAAGCTCCTTCAGCATCGTGCGATCCGCGCGCTGCGGCGAGATCTGGCCTAGCAGCGGCGCACCCAGGCGTTCAGCGAGAGATGCTTGCGGACGGTGCTGAACCCCGACGGCGCCCGTTTGCAGATGCTGTCGATACGACCCCGGTATTCGATGTGGAAGACAGCCTTCCCCGCGCGCACGAAGGGACG
>DMIX01000442.1 GCA_003451975.1 Propionibacteriaceae bacterium | reverse complement strand
GCCGGATCCCCGGGGCCGTTGGAGAAGAAGACGCCGTCGGGGTGTAGCTGTTGAATCTGGGCCAGCGTGCTGTCGGCAGGCAGGAGATGAACCTCGATGCCTCGCTCAGCCATCCGGACGGGGGTCATGTCCTTGATGCCCAGGTCGATCGCGGCGACTGTGTAGGCACGCTCGCCGACAGCCGAGATGAGTTCGGGGTGAGACACGGTCACGTCGGCGACGAGGTTGGCACCGGCCATCGGTGGCGAGGCCAGTACTTTGGCCAGCAGCGCCTCCACATCGTCTTCGACGGTGGAGATCCCGACGCGCATCGCGCCGCGTTCGCGCAGATGCCGGGTCAGCGCACGGGTGTCGAGCTCGGCGATGCCGATCACGCCTTGCGCGCGCAACGCAGAGTCCAGGGAGCGGTTGGAGCGCCAGTTGGAGCGCATTCTGGACAGATCCCGCACGACATAGCCGGCAACCCAGATCTGGTCGGACTCGTCGTCTTCGTCGTTCCAGCCGGTGTTGCCGATGTGCGGTGCGGTAGCTATCACCACTTGGCGGTGATAGCTGGGATCGGTCAACGTTTCCTGGTAGCCCGACATACCGGTGGAAAACACCGCTTCGCCGAAGGTTTCCCCCTCAGCTCCGAATGAACGACCTCGGAACCAACGTCCGTCCTCGAGAACGAGCAGGGCGGGTTTTGCAGGTGCGCTCAGCGGGCTTGTGGGCATTGATGTCCTTCAGATCGGCGGAGAGGTCCGCTCTCGGACCTAAACGAGCCTAGCAAAACCGACGCGGTGGTGCGCACCCCGCCCACCGTGGCGCGCGGCGGTCCCCCGCACCGAGGGAAGTCTCAGTTGGTTGCGACGCTGCGGGTTGCGGCGATCGAGCTGAGAAGACCATTGAGAAAGGCTGGCGATTCGTCCGTGGAGAGCTCCTGGCACAGCCCGATGGCTTCGGCCAGGATCACATCGGTGGCGGTCGCGGTGAACATCAACTCATAGCAGGCCACTCGGGCCAGGTTGCGGTCAACTCGCGGCATCCGTTGCAGTGACCACCCCTCGCTGAGGTGGTCGACGATGGCCTGGTTGATCATGGTCGCCTGCTCTGTGACACCGGTGACCAAGGCCACGGTGAAGTCCCGAATCGGAACCTCGGAGTCCTCGGCATGGATCGACAGGATCTCCGCAGCGGGCAACTCGCGCAGGTCTGCCTCGAACAGAATATCCAGAGCCTGTTTGCGGGCCTTGGTGCGAGCCGAGGAGCGTGCGGGCTTGCCCGGTTGGCGAGCAGCGCTCACCCTCAGACCCGACCGAGATAGCTGCCGTCGCGGGTATCGACTTTCACCTTTTCCCCAGTGCTGATGAACAGCGGCACCTGGATGGTCAGGCCGGTTTCCACGGTGGCGGGTTTGGTGCCGCCGGTGGAGCGATCCCCTTGCAGGCCGGGCTCGGTGTAGGTGATCTCAAGCTCAACGGAGGCCGGAAGGTCGATGTAGAGCGGGTTTCCGTCGTGCATCGCGACCGTGGCGAGCTGGTTTTCCAACAGATAGTTCTTGGCGTCGCCCACGACCTCGTCGTTCAGCGGAAGCTGGTCGAAGGTGTCGGTGTCCATGAACACGTAGCCGTCGCCGTCGTGATAAAGGTATTGCATCTCGCGGCGATCCACGTGAGCGGATTCGACCTTGGTGTCGGAGTTGAAAGTGCGATCAACGACCTTGCCGCTCAGTACGTGCTTGAGCTTGGTACGCACCACCGTGTTGCCCTTGCCGGGCTTGTGATGCTGGAACCAGATGACGGTCCACAGCTGACCGTCGAGGTCCAGGACCATGCCGTTCTTCAGATCGTTGGTGGATACCGTTGCCACTGACTTCCCGCTTTCACAATGTCATAAACCGCAGTGGCCGAGTCTAGCGGCCCGCTGATCGCCGGGCGAACTCGGCCCTCAGGCAGTGCCGGCCTGCTCCCGCAGATCGGCGAGCATGGCCGCCTTGGCCTGGGCTCGCGGCAGGGAGTACTGGCGCATCCACTCGGCGGCTTCGGTATTGCCGGCCTTCTCCAGTCCGGCGATCACCTGCTCGATGACCTCCGGAGACTTGTTCTGGCTCATCTTTGCTTTGCCGACGAGCTTGGTGATCCGGATTTCCACTCCCACGATCGAACGCAGCAGCTTCTCCACCGCATCGTCGGGCATGGTGTGGACAGTGTCGTCGCCACGTCCGGCGCTGATGCGGCGAACCGCATCCAGTGACCACTGCGGATCGTCATGGGCGATGAGTTCGCCGTGGACGTGCACGGTGACGTAGTTCCAGGTGGGCACGCTGACCGCCTCGGGGCGGCTGAGCCATTCGGCGTCCACATAATCCTGGGGACCGTTGGCGATGAACAGAGCCTCCCCGGGGTGACGCCACTGCGGATTGACCCGCGATAGGTGGCCGATCAAGCTGCCCAGACCCTCGTCGGGCTGATACAGCATCGGGACGAAGGTGGCCTCCAAGCCCGCTGGGCCGCTAGTCACCAGGTCGCCGCCGGCGACCGGACTGAGCAACTCGGCGGCCTGCTCTGTGCTCAGCGCGAAATGTTCGGGAACGTACATCAGGCCTCCACGAGGGCGTTGTAGGAATCTGCCAGGACATCCTCGGCAGCGTCGGCGACGATTGTGGCCCGTCCCAGGCCCGTGAGCAGCACCAATCTCAAGGTGGTGCCTCGCGTTTTCTTGTCCAGGCTCATGGCTGCTCGCAGTGATGTCCACTCCTCGCCCGGATAGGACACCGGCAGTCCTGCTGTCCGCAGCACCTCCCGGTGTCGACCCAACAAGTCGTCATCGATCATTCCCAGCCGGTGAGCGACCTCTGCTGCGAACACCATGCCGATGCTGACCGCCTCACCGTGGCGACGCCGGTACTGCTCGTGCTGCTCCACCGCGTGTCCGAAGGTATGGCCGTAGTTGAGAATCTCGCGGCCGATGTCTCCCCCACTGCTGGTGCGCTCACGCAGATCAGCGGAAACGACCTTGGCCTTCACCGTGATCGCGCGGCGGATCAGCTCCCACTGCAGATCGCTCCCGGCCTGCAGAGCACTGGCCGGATCCTCAGCGAACATGTCCAAGATGCGGGGATCGGCGATGAAGCCGCACTTGAGTACCTCTCCCATGCCGGCGCGCAGATCGTCGACGGGCAAGGTCGACAGGTAGCCGAGATCGCACACGACGGTGTACGGCTCGTAGAACACGCCGGCGAGGTTCTTACCCGCCGTCAAGTTGACGCCGGTCTTGCCGCCGACGGCGGCGTCGACC
>DMIX01000454.1 GCA_003451975.1 Propionibacteriaceae bacterium | reverse complement strand
TGAGGCTGCCGGTGCCATGGACAAACCGCTCGCGCATCTCCTCGGTCACCTCAACTTCGGCCAGATCCAACGCGGCGGCGATCTTCGAGGGGAAGTAGTGGAAGAAGGTCCGCTGCGAAATGTCGGCCTCGGTGCAGATCTCTTCGACGGTCACGCCGTCCGGGCCGCGATCGGCTACCAGCCGCAAGGCGATTTCGTGAATCGCCTGCCGGGTTGCGGCCTTCTTGCGTTCGCGTAGCGATGATTCCGCTGTGCCTGTCATGCCTCAGCTCCCTGCTCGGTGCTGGCATTCTCGCGCAGTTCGGCTTTCTCCTCCAATGCTGAACGATTGCGCAGCTCCGGAACCCGGAAGAACCAGGTGATCACGAACGCAAGAGCCACCACCATCAAGGCCAGCGCGTAGACGCTGACCACCGCAGCGTTGAATCCGGTCAGGAATGGTCTGGTCAGGCGCGGATCGGCGCCGTTGACGAACGAGGAGTCGCTGGCGCTGGTATCAGTGCTCGACAGATCGGAGTTGTCGCCATTGTTGATCGCATCGATCATCGAGGGCACCAGCTGATCGATGATGGCCTGACGCTGGGTGGCATCTGCGTAATCGATGGCGAGCTTGCCGTCGACAACACTGAAGTGCTTCTCCTCGGCGACTTTCTCCAAGGCCTTGCGTTGCGCATCAGGGGTGAGTTCGGCGACCTTCTGGTCGATCACGGCGTTGATCTTGGCCAGTTCACGAGTTCCGACAGCCAGCTTCTTCGTACCGGACGCAGCGCTCTTCGCGCCCGAGGCGAGCTTGCTGCCACCGCTGGCGGCAGCCTTGGCGCCGGCAGCCAGTTTCTTCGCACCCTGATTCAACTGGTTCATGCCATCGGCAACGCCCGGCTTGCCGCTGGCGCCATTGAGGTAGCCATCGGTGGTGTAGATGCTGATGCCGAGATTCTTGAAGGCAGCGCCCAGTGCGGCTGTGTCGGCGGCCTCGGCGTCGCAGGCTGCGGTATCGCCAGCGGCACACTTCTGCTGGTCGGTGGCCAGTGCGGTGAATGCGGCCTGGGTGGTGGCGAAATCGGTGGTCGCGCCGCGAGACTCCTTGGCTGCAGTCTGCAGGGCACCGTTCAGCGTGGTCAGGCCCTGGGACAACGAGGCAGTGCCCGTACTGAGCTTCCCGATTCCTGACACGTAGGCAGAGGTGCCGCTGGCCAGCTTGTTCAGGCCCAGGCTGAGGCTGTCGACCCCGTCGGCGAGCTTGCCCGCGCCCTTACCGGCGTTCTTCCATACCGCTTCGGAGACCTTCTGCCGGACGGTGGCCTCGACTTGGGTGTTCACCTTGTCGGTGGCGTCGGCCAAGTTCTTGTCGATCGTGGTCTTCACATTGTCGATGATCGGGTTCCACATTTTGTCCATGACGGCGGCGTTGTTGGGGGCACTGGCCACTGCCGGGTCCAGTGCTGCGTCCAGGGCGTCAGTGAGGGTGGCCTTGTCGGTTAGGGCGTTGCTGACATTCACCGGCAGTGCGGTGAACAACACCGACAGCAAGATGGCGGTACCCAAGGTGCCGCCGATCTGGCGGAAGAAGGTGGCTGAACTAGTGGCCACCCCGATGTCTTTGGCAGGGGCTGCGGCTTGGGCTGCCAGTGTCAAGGTTTGCATCAGCTGGCCTAGTCCGGCGCCGATGGCGAACATGGCGATGACCATGTACCAGAACGGTTTGTCGACCGTTATGAACAGCAAAATGGTGAAGCCGATCACGATGGTGGCTGTCCCGGTGATCGGGAAGATGCCGTATTTTCCGGTGCGGGCGATGAGTTGGCCTACGCCGACCGAGGCGATCATCACTCCCAGCATCAAGGGCAGACTCGCCAGACCCGACTCGGTCGGGCTGAGGCCGTTCACGATCTGTAGGTAGAGCGGAATGGTCATCATGGCGCCGAACATGCCGAAGCCGACCAACATGCTCAGCACGGTGATGATCGAGAACTTCGGATTGAATAGGCGCAGCGGGATGATCGCGGAATCACCCATGGCACGCTCGACCAAGATGAAGCCGATCAGTCCGGCGACGCCGATGGCGTAGCAGGTGATCGATGCGGCCGAAGTCCAGCCCCACTCGCGGCCCTGTTCGGCGACCAGCAGCAGCGGGGCCAAGGTGGCCACAACTAAACCGGCTCCCCACCAGTCGATGCGCGGATGGCCGTGGCGAAAGTGCGGCAGGTGCAGGAACACGATCACCATTGCCAAGGCGATCAGGCCGACCGGCACATTGATCAAGAAAACCCAGCGCCAGCCGGCGATGCCCAAGATGGTGTCGGCACCGGCGAACATGCCACCGACCAGCGGGCCGATGACGGCAGCAATGCCGAAGGTGGCCATGAAGTAGCCCTGATACTTGGCGCGCTCGCGGGGCGCGAGCATGTCGCCGATGATGGCCAGCGGCAGCGCCATCAGACCACCGGCGCCCAGGCCTTGGATGGCCCGGAAGCCCGCCAGCATGAGCATAGAGGTCGAGAAACTGGACAGGAACGATCCGAGAATGAACACGCTAATGCTGATCAGGAACAGCGGGCGGCGTCCGAAGATGTCGGACAACTTGCCGTACAGCGGTGTGGTCACAGTTGCCGCGATCAGGTAAGCGGTGGTGACCCAGGCCTGTTGATCCAACCCATTGAGATCGTCACCGATGGTGCGAATAGCGGTACCGACGATCGTCTGGTCCAGCGACGACAGGAACATGCCGGCCATCAGGCCGTAGATGACGAACCGAATCTGCCGTTGCGTCATCAGGGGTGCGGGTGCAGGGGTGTCCGCCTCAGGGCGAGCCTCCGCGACTGCTGTTGCCATCACAATCCTCCGGACATACTGAACGCCGCTCAGTGCAGCGGCGCATATTTACAGTACTGCAACTTTGCAGGCGTGCAAAAAAAGTGACCGCAATTGCGTAGCGCACCCCAGGGCGGCGGTCCCTTCTGAAGTCTCTTGACGCAGTGCGCTGTGGCGAGTTCGCTGAAGGCACCCGACCAGGAGGATGCGATGGACGCCATGCCGTACCCCGACGACGCTGCGATGCCCGAACTCGCCTGCAGCCTGATCATGAAGGGTGGTATCACCAGCGGTGTGATCTACCCCCGGCTGGTCACGGAACTGGCACAGACCTATCGATTCGCCGACATCGGTGGCACCTCGGCGGGTGCGATCGCCGCCGCAGCGGCCGCGATCGCCGAATATCGACGCCAGCGTGACCACAGCGATGAGGGCTTCCGGATGCTGTCGAGGCTTCCCGAAGAGTTGACTCGGCCCATCGGCAAGCGCAGCGCCTTGCTCTCCTTGTTCCACCCCCAGCCCACGACTTCCGCGCTATTCGACACTCTGGTGGCGTTGGTGGATTCACCACAGGCCGGCTCGCCGGTGGGCCGCGTGCTGGCCGCGGGCAGGGCAGTGTTCGGCTCCTATCCGCTCCCGACGTTGCTGGGCGCCCTACCGGGGCTGGCTCTGGCCACCTGGGGTGTGTTGGCTGGCGGTGCGGCGATCGGCACCGGCCTGATCGGCGGAATGATTCTGGGCGTGATCGGAGCTGTGGTGGGCGCGGTCGTCGGCGCGTGGCGCACCCTGTCGCGCCAAGTGCCCGACAACCTGTTCGGCCTGTGTTCGGGCCGCGGCGGTACCGAGGCTGCCCCGGCGCTCACCGACTGGCTGCACGACTACTTCCAAGAGCTCGCCGGGCGAGGCCCCGAGGATGCGCCGGTCACGTTCGCAGATCTGGCGTCGCAGGGAATCAACCTGCGGGTGATGACTACCAATCTGTCGCAGCGCCGCCCGATGGCCATGCCCTGGGCCGAGGCGGGCTTCTTCTTCCGGCGCAGCGAATGGGAGGCGCTGTTTCCCCCGCCGGTCGTGGAGTGGCTGAGTCGGCCTGAGCATGCTCCGGCCGGGCCGAAGGGTGGCGTCAAAGCGCGGGAGTTCGGGGCGCGGCTGGCGACTGCTGCCGAGCTGGACTTGGTACCGCTTCCCTACGGCGATCTGCTCCCGGTCGTGGTTGCGGTTCGGATGAGCCTGAGCTTCCCGCTGCTGATCAGTGCGGTTCCGATGGCGTCGACGGAATGGTCGCCGGACTCGGTGGAGTTCGTCACCAACTGGTTCACCGACGGCGGCCTGTGCGCCAACCTGCCGGTGCACTTCTTCGACCGTCCGATTCCGGGGAATCCGACCTTCGCTATCGATCTGGAGCAGGTCGACTGGACCATCACCAGCGTCGACGAGGGCAGTTTCCTGCCGCAGGACAATCAGCAGGGGCTCTCTCGGGAACTACTCACCTGGGAAGCCGGTGCCAAGGACGGCGTCGGGCGATTCCTGAGCGCCATACTCTCCACCTGGCAGGCCTGGGTGGACGGCGAGGCGCTGCGACTGCCCGGCTATCGAGATCGGGTCGTCACGGTGTTCACGACTGCCGCCGAGGGCGGTCTGAACCTCACCATGCCGCCGGAGACGGTGACCGCGCTCGCGGATCGCGGCCAGGTCGCCGGGGCCAAGCTCGTCGACAAGTTCGCCCCGACACCAGATAGTGATGCCTTGACCGGTTTCGACAATCACCGCTGGTTGCGGCTGCGGGCGTCGCTGGCCGGACTGGGGGAATGGCTGGATGAGTTCGCCGAGACCTTCGATCAGCCCGGTGACGGCGCGTTGCCCTACCCGGAGCTGGTGAAGCTGACGGCCGCTGAGCTGCCGTCCTACCCTGACGGCCTGCGTACCGTCCGAAGCATGGTCGGCGAGCTTCGCGACCTCGTCGATACCGTGGATGTTGACAAGCTCAGTGTCGGAGCGCCGCGGCCGCGGGCCAAGCTGCGGCTGACTCCCTATGATCGGGCGGCGTCCGACCGCACACCGGATCAGGTGCAGGTTGCCGACCTCCCTGAGCCCAGCCCCGTGCCCTGAGCCCAGCCCCGTGCCCTGAGCCCAGCCCCGTGCCCTGAGCCCAGCCCCGTGCCCTGAGCCCAGCCCCGT
>DMIX01000172.1 GCA_003451975.1 Propionibacteriaceae bacterium | reverse complement strand
GCAGATAAAGGCTTGTGAAGACCGCGAGCACCCAAGCGATCACGACTACAGCCGTGTTGGGTTGCTGCTGATCGGTCAACATCACCGGCTGTGTGGTGTAGGGCACCAGCTGTTGCTGCGGGTATTGCTGCCAACTCATAGCTGCCTCCGGCAGCAACCCTAGCAATCAGAGAACGCGGTTCAGTTCAACCGAGCCGCAATCTCGTCGCCGACCACCGACGTCGGACGCTTGGCATCGCCCCGCTCTGCCAGGTCGGCATCCACTGCAGCCTCGATCCGCCGGGCATCCTCGTTGCGTCCCAGGTGGTCCAGCAGCAGTGCCGTGCTCAAGATGGTGGCCGTCGGATCTGCGATGCCCTGACCGGCGATGTCGGGGGCCGAACCATGCACCGGCTCGAACATGGACGGGAAGGCGCCCTCGGGGTTGATGTTGGCGCTGGCGGCCAGGCCGATGCCACCGGTCACGGCAGCAGCGAGGTCGGTGAGGATATCGCCGAACAGGTTGTCGGTGACCATCACGTCGAAGCGTTGCGGATCCTGTACCAATGCGATGGTGGCCGCGTCCACATGCAGGTAATCGGTGGTCACGTCGGGGTATTCAGCCGCCACAGCGGCGAACAACCGGTTCCACAGACCGCCGGCGTTGACCAGCACGTTGTGCTTGTGAACCATCGTGACGTGCTTGCGGCGCTTCTCGGCGCGGGCGAAGGCGTCCCGAATGACCCGCTCCACTCCATGGGCGGTGTTGACGCTGAGTTCGTTGGCGATCTCGAACTCGGTGCCCTGACGGACCACGCCGCCGTTGCCGCAGTACAGCCCCTCGGTGCCTTCGCGCACCACGACGAAGTCGATCGGGCCGCGTCCGGTGACCGACTCGGCCAGCGGAGTGGGCAGCCCGGGATACAGCTTCGAGGGACGCAGATTGACGTAGTGATCGAACGCAAAGCGCAGCTTCAACAACAAGCCCCGCTCCAACAGTCCCGAAGGCACCGCTTGTGATCCCGGCGCAGCACCCACCGCGCCCAGCAAGATTGCATCGCTTGCGGCGAGTGTTTCCATTTCCGCCTCGGGCAGTACCTCGCCGGTGCGCTGCCAGCGTTCGGCACCCAGATCGTGGTGCACGAAATCGATGGCGTCGGATCCGACGGCGGCGGTCAGTACTTTGAGTCCCTCGGCGACCACTTCGGGCCCAATTCCGTCACCTGCGACGACCGAGATCACCAGCTTGCCGGCGTTGTTGTGTTCATTCACTCGCGCGAGGCTACCGTGGCAGCCGCTGGCCGGACAGATTCGTCTCACCAGAAGCGCTACCATGCGCCTATGTCGCTGCAGTACCAACTGACTCCCCACCCGAATCCCAGTAGCTTGGCCGAGGTCGCTGAGGTCTTGGCCGACCCGGGTTTCGGTGCCAAATTCAGCGACCACATGGCGGTAGCCACCTGGACCAGCGGCGGCGGATGGGGCGATGCGGCGATTCGCCCCTATGGCCCATTCCAGATCGACCCGGCCGGTGCCGTGCTGCACTACGCCCAAGAGGTCTTCGAGGGTCTGAAGGCCTATCGACATGCCGACGGCTCGATCCACCTGTTCCGCGCCGAGGCGAACGCGCGCCGCTTCCAGACCTCGGCCGCGCGCATGATGCTGCCGGAGCTGCCGGTGGACGATTTCATCAACGCCGTCGTGGAACTGGTTCGCGTCGACGAACATTGGGTGCCCGACAGTGAAGGTGAGAAGAGTCTCTACCTGCGGCCGTTCATGTTCGCCGACGAGGTGTTCTTGGGGGTGCGTGCCGCAGAGCGGGTCACCTTCAGCGTGATCGCTTCACCGTCGGGGCCGTATTTCGCCGGCGGCGTGAAGCCTGTCGACATCTGGGTCACTGACCGCTATGCCCGTGCCGGCATCGGTGGAACGGGCGCCGCCAAGTGCGGCGGCAACTACGCAGCCTCGCTGATCGCGCAATACGAAGGCTATGAGCACGGCTGTTCCCAGGTGTTGTTCATCGAAGCCGCCGGCAAGGACCGCCTCGAAGAACTGGGTGGCATGAACGTCTTCTTGGTGACCGCCGACGGACGCCTGATCACCCCGGCGTTGACCGGCACCATCTTGGAGGGCATCACCCGTTCATCAATCCTGGAGGTGGCTGCCGACCTAGGGCTGGCCACCGAGGAACGCCGTATTGCTCCGGACGAGCTGTTTGACGGCATTGCCGACGGCACCGTGGTGGAGGCCTTTTCGTGCGGAACCGCGGCGGTGGTCACTCCGATCGGCGCTTTCCGTTCCGAGGCCGGAGCCTGGACTCTTCCCGCCGGAAGCGAGCGCACCCTGGCGATTCGGCAGGCCATTTTGGACATCCAGTACGGACGCGCCGAGGACACCCGAGGCTGGTTGCACCGCGTGGTGTGACCGCTGCAGCCCGGTCGCGACCGATGCGGTCCGGCGGTCGCGATCGGGTCTCAGCGCGTGAAACACGCCAGTAACACGCGGTGAGCAGGGCAGACTCCTCCGATAATGCCCGTCTACTGCAAGGTTTGCTGATGACCCTTCTGCCTGCCACCCCGGACGTCTTCCACGTCTACGACACCACCCTGCGCGACGGTGCCCAGCAGGAAGGCCTGCAGCTCAATGTCAGCGACAAGCTGAAGATCGCCCGCTACTTGGACGAGTTGGGGATCAGCTTCATTGAAGGTGGCTGGCCGGGGGCGAACCCGAACGACACCGCCTTCTTTGCCGCTGCCGCCGAGGGCCAGCTGGAGTTGCAGAACGCGAAGCTGGTCGCCTTTGGAGCCACCCGCAAGGCGGGCACCACGGCCGCCGAGGATCCACAGGTGCAAGCGCTGATCGATGCCCGCACCGAAGTGGTGTGCATCGTGGCCAAGAGCCATGACGAACATGTGCTGAGGGCGTTGCGGACCACCCTGGCCGAGAACCTGGAGATGGTGGCTGACACGGTGCGTCACCTGGTCGCCAACGGGCGTCGGGTCTTCGTCGACGCCGAGCACTTCTTCAACGGCTACCAGGCCAATCCCGAATACGCCCTCGACGTGGTGCGCACTGCTGCTGACGCCGGCGCCGAGGTGGTCGTTTTGTGCGACACCAACGGCGGCATGCTGCCCGCCCAGATGGGCGATATCGTCTCGGCCGCCAGCGCGATCGGGGTGGATTTGGGCATCCACTGCCACAACGACACCGGGTGTGCGGTGGCCAATACGCTGGCAGCCGTCGACGCCGGCGCCATGCATTTCCAGGGCACCATCAACGGTCACGGTGAGCGCACCGGAAACGCCGATCTGATCACCGTGCTGGCGAACTTGCAGTTGAAATATGGCTGGCACCTGGTCGAACCCGAACAACTGGCGGACGCCACTCGGATCAGTCATGCGGTCGCCGGAGTCACCAATGTGCCGCTGAACACGCGCCAGGCCTACGTGGGGGCCTCGGCCTTCGCCCACAAGGCCGGTCTGCACGCCTCAGCGATCAAGGTGGATGCCAACCTCTACCAGCACATCGATCCGACCCTGGTCGGAAACGACATGCGCATGCTGGTCTCGGATATGGCCGGACGAGCCAACATCCAGATCAAGGGCTCCGAATTGGGTTATGACCTGTCCAACCGCGATCTGGCCGCCCAGGTGACCGACACGGTGAAGGCCCGCGAGATGGACGGCTACTCCTACGAGTCGGCCGATGCCAGCTTCGAGCTACTGCTACGCGCCGAGCTGGGCCTGTTGGAGGAGTTCTTCGAGGTGATCAGTTGGCGAGTCATCACCGGCCACGAGATGAAGCCCGAAGGTGACTCCGAGGCGACTGTGAAGCTCCGGGCCAAGGGCGCGGTCCGTCACCTAGTCGGCGAGGGACACGGCCCGCTGAATGCTCTCGACGTGGCGTTGCGCGGCGCGCTTCGCTCGGCTTACCCGCAGGTCGAGGACTTCGAACTGACCGACTTCAAGGTGCGCATTCTGGATCAGGGCCACGGCACCGATGCGATCGTGCGCACCTTGATCGACATGACCGACGGCAATCGCACCTGGACCACGGTCGGTGTCGGCACCAACGTCATCGAGGCGTCCTGGGAGGCGCTGTACGACGCCTACCGCTGGGGTCTGGTCGCCCGCGACTGACTTGCAGCAGTGCGGGCGATTCAGACCGGCCTAAGCTCGTCACCATGAGCCTAGAACCCTTGGACCGCGACGCGGCGCGGGCACGGCTGCGCAGTCTGGCCGAGCAGGGTCTGATCGACCCCTCGGACTTGGACACCCAACTCGCCGCGCTCGACGCCGGTGATGCCTCAGCACTGGCCCTGGCGCATCACGGCTACACCGCAGCCGGCTATCGCGAAGATGATCCGATGGTGATCTCCGCCGGTTGGTCGGCCCAGAGTCGTTCCGGCGTCTGGGCGGTTCCGCCCCATCTGCACATCCAAGCCAAGGCCAGCAATGTTCTCCTGAACTTCCTGCAGGCACAGGTTTCGACGCCGGTGATCTGGGTGGAGATCAGCGGAGCGATGGGCAACGTAAAACTGGTGCTTCCCGACGGATGGGCGGTAGATGCTGACCGAGTCGGTGCTGGCATGGGCAAGGTCAGGGTTCGGGTGTCCAACCAACCCGCGCCGGGATGCCCAGTGCTGGTGTTGCGCGGTTCCTTGGCCATGGGGAACCTGCGAGTGCGCTACGGCACGCGCCGGGAACTGCGCCGCGCTGCTGCAGCGCAGCAACGGAGGCAAGCTCACCAGGTCGGCCGTGGCGGTCGCGATTAGCTGATGCGCTCCAGCACGACCGGTCTGCCCGACACCGGCTGTGATCCGATCGTGGCAGCGGTATCCAGGGCCTGCCGAGCCCGCTCGATGCGATCTTCGGTGTCGGTGTACAGCGAGAACAGCGGCTGCCCTGCGCGTACCGGATCCCCAATACCGACATGCCAGCTCACCCCAGCAGCAGCCTGGACCGGATCGCCCTGCTTGGCCCGACCTGCACCCAGGCGCCAAGCGGCCAGGCCGACAGCCATCGCGTCCAGATCGGTCAGGTAGCCGTCGACCTCGGCGGTGATGACCTCGGTGTGCCGTGGCGCGGGCAGCGCAGCGTCCGGGTCGCCGCCCTGGGCGCGGATCATTGCTTTCCAGGTGTCCATCGCTTTGCCGGAGGCCAGAACTTCGGCAGGATCGGTGTCGATCCCGGCGCAGTTCAGCATCTCGCGGGCCAGCGCCATCGTGAGTTCAACGACATCGGAAGGCCCTCCGCCGGCCAGCACTTCCACGGATTCGGCGACCTCGACGCCGTTTCCGGCGCTGCGACCCAACGGGGCATTCATGTCGGTGATCAGGGCCACCGTGTTCACTCCGGCGCCCTTGCCGATCTCGACCATGGTGGTGGCGAGGTTTCGGGAGTCCTCGCGCGTCTTCATGAAAGCTCCCGAACCGGTCTTGACGTCCAGCACCAGGGAGGCGGTGCCCTCGGCGATCTTCTTGCTCATGATGGACGCCGAGATCATCGGAATCGACTCCACGGTGGCGGTGACGTCCCGCAACGCGTAGAGCTTCTTGTCTGCCGGGGCCAGACCGGCGCCGGCGGCACAGATCACCGCACCGATCGAATTGAGCTGATTCAGCATCTCGGCGTTGCTCAGCGATGCCCGCCAGCCGGGAATGGCCTCCAGTTTGTCCAAGGTCCCGCCGGTGTGACCCAGACCGCGACCGCTGAGCTGAGGCACGGCCGCGCCACAGGCAGCGACCAGGGGCGCCAGCGGCAGTGTGATCTTGTCGCCGACACCGCCGGTGGAGTGTTTGTCCACC
>DMIX01000269.1 GCA_003451975.1 Propionibacteriaceae bacterium | reverse complement strand
GCGCACCGATCACGAGCACGACCAGAGCCAGTCCCACGATCACCCAGCCGGCCCAGAACAGTTGGGACGCCGGCACCCAGGCGATAGCGATTCCGGTACCGATCGCCACCAGCAGCACGACCACCGCCGGCCCGATCAGGGCCTTGATGTGGGTGCGCATATGCAAGACCTCAGTCTCACCCTGTCCCATCAGGTGTGAAGGTAATCCCATGGCTCAATCGTGACACACTGCGACTTCAGCGCAGATGTATCACGTCCCCGGCGGAGAACGCCTGATCGTGGGTGCCGGTACGAACCACCAGTCGCCCTTCGCCGTCGATGCCGATCGCCTCACCGAGCACAGCCGGCTGGCCGACCAGTTCGACCCGCACCGATCGGCCCACGGTGTCACAGCGATCAGTCAGCACGGGCGCTAGATCCTCACCGTCGAGCCAGCGCCGATACCAGCCGCCCAATGCGCGGAGGATGGCGATGACGAGCTGCTTCTCATCGACCATGGCCCCGGCCAGAGCCAGCGAGGTGGCGGTAGGCACCGGCAACTGTTCGGCCGTCAGGCGGGTGTTGAGACCCATGCCGATCACCACCGCAACGCCGGCCTCGCTGACGATGCGCTCGGAGAGGATTCCGCACAGCTTGCGACCATCGATGAGCACATCGTTGGGCCACTTCAGTTCGGCAGCCAGCCCGGTGGTGGCCCTGACTCCATCGACCACAGCGACTCCGGTCAGCAGCGGCAGCCACAGCCAACGCATCACCGAGAGTTGCTCCGGGGGGCGCAGCAGTGCCGATATCGCCAGCGAGGTTCCCGGCGGTGCGCTCCAGGAGCGATCCAATCGGCCACGGCCGCCGCTCTGATGCGCGGCGACCAGGACCGAGCCGGTCGGCGCACCGGCACGGGCCTGGGCAGCCAGATCGGCATTCGTCGATCCCGTGGTGTCCACGGTGACCACCGACAGCCACGGCCAGCCGGCCGCAGCGCTCACTTCAGCGGCCCAATCCGCTCCGAAGATGGAATTCACCCCCTGACCCTATGACGAGACCCCCCGCAGGCGGATATGGTTCCGCTCATGCAGCCGGACATTCACACCACTAGGGGCAAGATCGCTGACCTCAGCGACCGCATCGAGCAAGCAAAGAACCCTGCCGCACCCGCAGCCGTCGAGAAGGTGCACGCCCAAGGCAAGATGACAGCCCGCGAGCGCATCATGGTGCTCCTCGATGAAGGGACCTTCACCGAGTTCGACGAGTTTTCCCGACACCGCAGCACGGCTTTCGGGATGGAGGCCAAGCGGCCCTACACCGATGGCGTCATCACCGGTGTGGGTTCGATCCATGGACGCCCGGTCTGTGTATTCAGCCAGGACGTGACCTTGTTCGGTGGCGCCCTCGGTGAGGTCTACGGCGAGAAGATCGTCAAGATTCTGGACTTCGCCATCAAGACCGGCTGCCCGATCATCGGCATCAATGAGGGCGGTGGTGCCCGCATCCAGGAGGGCGTGGTTTCCCTCGACCTGTATTCCCAGATCTTCCGCCGTAACACCCTGGCGTCCGGAGTGATCCCGCAGATCTCGCTGATCATGGGGGCAGCGGCCGGCGGCCACGTCTACTCCCCCGCCCTGACCGACTTCGTCGTGATGGTCGATCAGACTTCACAGATGTTCATCACCGGACCGGCGATCATCAAGACCGTCACCGGTGAGGACGTGACCATGGAGGAACTCGGTGGTGGTCGTACCCACTCCACCAAGTCCGGCAACTCTCACTACCTGGCCGCCGATGAGCAGGACGCCTTGGAGTATGTGCGTCAGCTCATCACTTTCCTGCCCCAGAACAACCTCGAGGATCCTCCGGTCTACGAAGAGGAAGAGGCCGACCTCACCATCACCGAGCACGATTTGGCGCTCGACACGGTCATTCCCGATGGCCCCAACCAGCCCTACGACATGCACGAGGTCATCAAGCGGGTACTCGACGATGACGACTTCCTTGAGGTTCACGGCCTGTACGCCCAGAACATGATCTGCGGCTTCGGCCGAGTGGAGGGCCGCTCTATCGGCGTTGTGGCGAACCAACCGATGGTGCTGGCCGGCACCATCGACATCAACGCCGCAGAGAAGGCCGCCCGTTTCGTGCGTACCTGTGACGCCTTCAACATCCCGGTATTGACCTTCGTCGACGTGCCCGGCTTCCTTCCCGGCACCGACCAGGAGTGGAACGGCATCATCCACCGCGGCGCCAAGATCATCTACGCCTACGCCGAAGCCACCGTCCCGCTGGTCACAGTGATCACCCGCAAGGCTTACGGCGGCGCCTACTGCGTGATGGGCTCCAAGCCGCTGGGTGCCGACGTGAACTTGGCCTGGCCCACTGCCCAGATCGCCGTCATGGGCGCCGAGGGTGCGGTGAATCTGCTGTACCGCAAGGAGCTGGCCGACACCGAGGACCCGGCCGCGCGGCGCACCGAGCTGATCGACGAGTACAACGACCACCTCGCGAACCCCTATGTGGCTGCCGAACGCGGCTACGTCGACAAGGTGATCCACCCCCACGAAACCCGGGCCCAGGTGATCCGGGTATTGAGGCTGCTCCGCACCAAGCGTCAGCAACTGCCGCCGAAGAAGCACGGGAACATCCCGCTATGAGTGCCCCCGATCCGGAGAATCTCGTCGAGATCGTTTCGGGCAATCCGACCGACGAAGAGCTCGCCGCCATCGCTGCCATCACGGTGGCGGTGCGGCGGGGTCGCCCCCAGTCGCACGCGCCGCATACCGGCACCCTCGCCGGGGGTTGGCGTTCGTATTGGCATACCGTGCGCAATCCGCTGTTGCCGGGCCGCGAGGCGTGGCGCAGCACCTTCCGGCGCTGAACTGAGACGGTGGCCATGAGTTCGCCCCGACTCATTCTCGCTTCGGCGTCGCCGGCGCGGCGGCAAACCCTGCTGGATGCCGGTCTGGCACCTGAGGTCGTCGTCTCCGATGTCGACGAGGAGGCCTTCAGCGCGATCGACGTGGTGGGACTGGTGAATCAACTGGCCCGCGCCAAAGCTGATCGGGTCTTCACCGAACTCGGTGGTGACGACGATGTGCTGGTGGTGGCCTGCGACTCCCTCTTGGAACTGCGCGGCGAGGCGATGGGCAAACCCACTGATGCCGTGCAGGCAATCCAGCGCTGGCGGCAGCTGCGCGGCAGCACCGGGCAACTCCACACCGGCCACCACGTGATCGCACGGCTGGCTGGCGCCGTGGACTCGGCGTCGGCGGTCGCCACCACCGAAGTGATGTTCGCCAATCTCGATGACGCTGAGATCGAGGCCTATGTGAGCACCGGCGAGCCGTTGAAGGTCGCCGGCGCCTTCACCATCGACGGCCTCGGTGGTGCCTACGTCACCGGAGTATGCGGCGATCCGCATAATGTCGTCGGCATCAGCCTGCCGCTGCTGCGGCGGCTGTTCGCCGAACTCGGCGTCCCCTGGCATTCGCTGTGGCGCGGCGGGACCGACCAGAGCTGAGCCGCAGGATCGGGCTCTCGACCCTCAGTGGTCCTGGCTCCAGGCGAAGGCCTGCTCGCCGTCGACGGTGATGACCACCTGTCGGCGCGGGGCCAGCGCCATCGTCAGTGTGAGTACATGGCCGGAACCGGTGACCCGATAGTCGATCGAGGCGTTCTCTTTGCTGATGATCTCGACCGAACCGCGGGTGAGCCACGGATTACGGCGCCGAAGTCCGATCAGATCCTGGTGGACCCGGTACAGCCACAGTCCCAGCGCAGCCAACTGATCCGGTGTTTCGGGCAGTGCCGGACGCAGTTCGGTGTCGGCCTCCCAGCCGTGGCCTTTTTGACCTCGGAAGGCTTGCTCGTCGCCGTAGTAGATGCTGGGCATGCCCGGGACGGTGAACAGCACGGCCGCGGCCAGGACCGCGCCGCTGTCGCCGACCAGGCTCGCGATGCGTTCGACGTCGTGGTTGCCGACGAAGGTCTGCGGTACGAAGGTTTCGCTGAATTCCTGGTGGCGCTCCAGCGCCCAGGCCAACTCCCAGAAGTTGGTGTCCTGGATCGAACTCCAGATCGCTTTCCATAGCTCGTATTGGGTGACGGTGTCGAGGCCACCACGGGTCACGATCTCGGCATAGTCGCCATGGATGACTTCGCCGATGAAGAGTGCCTGGGGAAATTCGTCGCGAACCCGACCGATCACCGTGGCCCAGAACGAAACCGGAACCGAGTAGGCAGCGTCGAGCCGCCAGCCTGCCACGCCGCGCCGCAGCCAGTACAGCATGACCTCCACGACCAGTTCGACGACGGCTGGGTTGTCATGGTCGAGCACG
>DMIX01000164.1 GCA_003451975.1 Propionibacteriaceae bacterium | reverse complement strand
CCTGACCGCGGTGTCGGCAGTGTCGGCTGTGGCTGTCGTGACGGCGGTCCAGGCCGATCGGCCGCCGGCTCAGACGGTATTCGGTGTGGTCGTGTCCACGCTGCGCGGCGCCACCTATCTGCTGTTGGCTTCGGTGTTCGCGATCGTCACCGTCATTCCCGATCTCGGCGAGCCGGTCACTGAACTCGCCGTTTTGGCCGGATTCTTCCTGGTGTTGGGGCTGCTCGACTTCATCATGGCTCGCGCCACCTACCGGGGGAGCAACTGGTCGCGGATGCTGCTGAGCGCCATGAGCCTGTGGAGTGTCACGGTGCCGCTGGTCACCGATCCCCTCACCGGAGGGGTGCATTCGGGGTATGTCGACCTGGTGCCGCTGGCCATCAGCGTGTTGACGCTGCTGGCACTGTCCAGCGATCCGGCCCGAGAGTTCGCTACCCGCTCGTGGACCGAGGAGCCTGGAAACGAGACGGTAGGCTTGGCGCCATGATTCGACCTGGCCGGTGGACCCGAGGCGGTACCCGCCTGCTCGGTGCGCTGGCAAGTGTGGTCGCGGGCACTCTGGGCCTGGCCGCCTTGTGGCAGCCGCTGAAGCTGGTGGCCGATCCGTCCGGATGTGTTGGGCTGACGCCGTGGCAGAGCTGGGCAGGGTTGAAGCTGCAGGTGGTGGCCGAGACCGTCGCCTGCCGCTCGGGGTCGTTTGTCCAAGGCAGCGGCTACGTTCCGGTGATGAGCATCTCGCTGGCGGTGACGGTGTCGGCGTTGATCGCCGGCATTGCGATCCTGTTGACGATAGTCGGCGGTATCTCCTCAGCGCGCACCGTGGTGCGCCGCTTCACCGATTGGCTGCGCAGCAAGCTGGCGCCGGTCATCGATGTGATCGTGCCGGTTCGTGAACCCGAACCGATTCCGGTGCCGGTGACGTCACGTCCGGCGTGGCATCCCCGTCACCCGCAGCTTCGGCGCGGCCCGCCGAGCCACTCCTGCTGACCCCATCCCCGGCGCAGCGCTGCGATGGCGCGCGCCCACCATCCATCCCGAGCAGGAGATCTCTATGAGCAAGAACAATCAGCAATCCAATCCCGAAAGCCGACGCCAGCAGTTGCGCGCCGCGCAGGAAAAGGCAGCCAAACAGGAGCGAACCCGCAAGGGCGTCATCATCGGTGTCGTGGCTCTCATCGCCGTCGCCATCGTCGGCGGTGTCAGTTGGGCGGTGGTATCGCTGAACCAACAGAAGCAGGTCGTCGATACCGTTGACGCTACCTACACCGTTGTGGTGGGTAACGCCGATGCGCCGGTGACCGTCGACATCTTCCAGGACTTCATCTGTCCGTATTGCGGTGAATTTGAGCGCGCCAACGGTGAGGACGTCGCCGCATTGGCTGATGCCGGCACAGCTCAGGTGCGGATCCACCCGATGAACTTCCTCGATGACGCCTCGCAAGGCACGAAGTACTCCACACGGGCGGCCAATGCGCTGATCACGGTATACAAGGCTGAGCCGGACAAGGCTTTGGCCTTCAACTCTGCGCTGTATGCCAACCAACCCGCGGAGAACACCACCGGCCTCAGTGATGCCGAGATCGCCAAGATTGCGACCTCGGTGGGGGTGAGTTCGAGTGTGATCGCCACCTTCACCGACCTGTCGAATGTCAGCTTCGCCGACAACTCGACCCAGGCCGCGTTCGCTGATGGCATCACCGGTACGCCGACGATCCTCATCAACGGCACCAAGTTCAGCGGCAACATCCTCACCGCTGGACCGTTCCGTCAAGCCGTGGAGGCTGCAGCAGCAGGCAACTGACCACGGTTCTTCCTGGGTAGGAATACTCCCGAAGGCCGAAGCCGGCTAGCCGCCGTCCTAGACTACTTACTGACCGGTCGGTAAGTAGGAGGATTCGTGGAGACCAAACAGCGCAACACCGTGTTGGCCGTGTTGTTCGTGGGTGTGCTCATGGGGGCCCTCGACATTGCGATCGTGGGACCTGCGCTACCGGCGATCCAGGCGCAGTTCGACCTGGACACCCGAGCCGCGTCGTGGATCTTCAGCGCCTATGTGTTGGCCAACTTGGTCGGCACCCCGTTGATGGCCAAGCTGTCGGACTACTTCGGGCGTCGAGCCATCTACATCACCGACGTCGCCTTGTTCGCGCTCGGCTCGGTGGTGGTGATCGCCTCGGCGAGTGCTGGCGGCTTCGCAGTGCTGTTGGCCGGTCGAGCCATTCAGGGACTCGGTGCCGGCGGCATCTTCCCCGTGGCCAGTGCCGTCATCGGCGACACCTTCCCGGCGGACCGACGCGGGCGCGCCCTGGGCTTGATCGGAGCGGTATTCGGCATCGCTTTCGTGATCGGGCCGATCCTGGGCGGCGTGCTGCTGCTGGCCGGTTGGCAATGGTTGTTCGTGATCAATCTTCCGATCGCAGCAGTAGTGATCGTGCTGGCCTGGCGGGTACTCCCGAGCCATCGCCTGCCCGATCCGGGTCGCTTCGACACCACCGGCATGGTGCTGCTGGGTGGGGCGCTGCTCACCCTGGCGCTGGGCCTGGTGAGCATCGACACCGCGGCCTTCTGGGCGTCGCTCGCCTCACCATTGGTGTGGGGGTCGCTGCTGGTATCAGTGGTGTGTTGGGTGGCTTTGGTGGTCGTGGAGCGCCGCGTCACCAATCCGGTCTTCCCGGTCGCACTGTTCGCGCGGCGCCAACTGCGCGTCGGCTATCTGTTGACAGCAGGGGCGGGGCTGGGGGAGGCCAGCCTGGTCTTCCTACCGCTGCTGGCGGTGGCGGCGCTGGGCGTTGAACCCGCGATGGCGAGTTTCCTGCTGATGCCGGTGGTGTTGGCGATGAGCGTCGGCTCGCCGCTGGCCGGACGTCTGCTGGACCGGTTCGGTTCACGCTCGGTGATCCTGGCCGGCGTCGCGGTGCTGACCGCGGGCATGCTGCTGCTGGGTCGCACCGGGGCAATGCTCGGCTGGTACATCGCAGCCGGCGTGCTCATCGGCCTAGGGCTGTCGGCCCTGCTCGGCGCCCCGATCCGCTACGTCACCTTGAACGAAACCACCGCGACCGAGCGTTCCGCCGGCCAGGGGATGGTGAACATCTTCACCAGCACCGGTCAACTCCTGGGCGCTGCCGCTGTCGGTGCCATCGCGGCTTCCGGAACTGTCGCGGCCTATCTGCAGGCCTACACTCTCATCGGAGTGTTGGGGGTGGTGCTGTTCGTGATCGCATTGATGCTGAAGCGGCACGCTCAGGAGAAGCTGCCCGTGGCTGCGTCCGCCGTGGTTGACGACCATGCGTGAGCGCATCCTGCAGGTGGCCGCCGAACATTTCGTCGCCCACGGCTACGAAGGCGCCTCGATGCGCGAGATCGCCGCAGACTGCGGCATCACCAAGGCCGCGCTGTACTACCACTTCGCCGGGAAGTCCGAACTGCTCACCGAAGTGTTCAGCGACTACCTTGCGCAACTCGGCGCTGCCATCGCCGGCAGTCTCAGCACCGATCAGCGGGCAGAACAGCGTCTGCGGGCCGTGATCGACGCCTTGTTTGCCGAGCCGCCCCAGCGACGCGCGGTGATGCGACTGGCCATGCATGACTCCGGCCACCTCGAGCCCGAACAGCGCGCCGCCTTCGGACGCGCCTATCACGAGCAGTTCCTGGAGCCGTTGCGGCAGATCTTCGCCGACGGCATCGACAGCGGCGAGTTCAAGCCGGCCGACCCGAACTTCTACGTCAAGGTGCTGCTCGGCCTGCTGTACCCCTTCTTCGCACCCGGCGGCCCGGTGAGCGGTGACACCGGCGCAGCCGAGATCACCGCACTGTCCGACGTACTGTTCACCGGCGTGGGTGCGAAGACCACGGCTGCGCCGTAGCGGCTAGCTGAGGACGTCGCTGGTGTTCACATGCTCCAGACCGAAGGCCTGCGCCACCGCCGGGTAACTGATGCGTCCACCGACGGTATTCAGGCCCAGGGCGAGCGCGGGGTCGTCCTGGCAGGCCTTGCGCCAACCGGAGTTCGCCAGCTTCAACACATAACCCAACGTGGCGTTGGTCAGCGCCCAGGTGGAGGTGTTCGGCACCGCGCCGGGCATGTTGGCCACGCAGTAGAGCACGGAGTTGTGCACCGTGAAGGTGGGATCGTCATGGGTGGTGGGGCGGGAGTCCTCGAAGCATCCGCCCTGGTCGATGGCCACATCGACCAGCACTGAGCCCGGCTTCATCTCAGCGACCAGTTCGTTGGTGACCAGCTTGGGGGCCTTTGCCCCGGGGATCAGCACGGTGCCGATCACCATGTCGGCGCTCAGTACCTGTTCCCGGATCGCCAACCGACTGGAGACGATGCCGTGGACGCGGTTCTCATAACGCCAGAAGGTGTTGCGCAGCTTGTCCAGGTCGGTGTCCAGGATGGTCACATCGGCGCCCATCCCCAGTGCCACATTGGCCGCATTCTGACCTGCAGTGCCGCCGCCGAGGATGACCACCTTGGCATTGGCGACACCGCCGACGCAGCCCATCAGGACACCGCGGCCACCCTGAGCCTTCATCATGGCGTGGGCGCCGACCTGCGGTGCCAGACAACCGGCGACCTCAGACATCGGGTACAACAGGGGGAGCAGCCCGTTGGGTAGCTGCACGGTCTCGTAGGCGATAGCGGTGGTGCCGGCCTGCAGCAGAGCATCGGTGCCCGGACGGTCAGCGGCCAGGTGCAGGTAGGTGAACAGCAGCAAGTCGTCGCGCAGGAAGCCGAACTCCGAAGCGATCGGCTCCTTCACCTTCAGGACCATCTCGCCGGCACCCCAGGTCTCGACTGCGGTGGGAACCATCGTCGCACCCTGAGCCACATACTCGGCATCGCTGATGCCTGAGCCGAGGCCGGCTCCAGCCTGGACAAAAACCTGGTGACCATGGCTGACCAACTCGGCTACGCCGACCGGAGTGATCGCCACCCGGTACTCATGGTTCTTGACTTCTGCGGGGATCGCGATCCGCATGACATTCCTTCCGTTGCTGCAGTCGTTGCGCAGACTCGATTCTGGCACTGATCCAGGTCCGCGGCTGCTGGTAACAGACTTTGTGGATTTGGTAATAGAATCGACACAGAAACGTGCTCCGGGGTCGGTGTAATTCCGAACCGGCGGTGAAAGCCCGCGACCCGGCTCGCAGTCCTCGACGAGGTCTGGGAACCGGTTGATCTGGTGAAATTCCAGGGCCGACGGTGAAAGTCCGGATGGGAGGCAGCACGCGACGCCGTCACGCGGTCATCCGCGGACGGCTCGTCTTGCGCTCCCTCCGCCTCGGACGAGGTGGAGGTTTGATGAGACGCGAGTGGGTTGCCCCGATCGGTCTGGGGCTCGTGGTGCTCACCGGCTGGGTGATCGCGGCCGGGCCTGGTTCTGCGTTGCTCCCGACGCCGATTGCGGTGCTGAGTCAGATCTTCGCCAACCTCACCAGTGCCGACTTCTGGCGCTATCTGGCCACGACCGTGGCTGAGGCGCTCGGTGGTGTCCTGATCGGCGTCACCGTGGCGATGCCGCTGGCTGTGCTGATGCATCGTTCCCGCTGGGCGGCGGCCGCGGTGAATCCCTTCCTCGGAGCCACCCAGGCGATTCCCGCGATCGCGTTGGCACCGCTCCTGGTGTTGTGGATCGGCTATGGCTTGGGCCCGGTCATCGTGTTGTGTGCCCTGATCGTGTTCTTCCCCATCCTGATCGGGGCCGTGGTCGGACTGCGCCACGTCGATGGCGAGGTGGTCGATGCCGCTCGCATGGATGGCGCCTCCGGCTGGCAGATGTTGGTCCATATCGAACTGCCGATGGCGCTGCCCTCGATCCTCGGCGGCCTACGCAATGGCGTGAGCCTGGCGATCACCGGCGCCATCGTGGGTGAACTGGTGATGGGTGGCGACGGCCTGGGCACCGTGCTCACCGTGCAACGCGGCAATGTCGACACCGCTGGCATGTTCGCGACCATCTTCTGGCTAGCCCTGCTGGCGTCCTCGGCCTATGCGGCCGTCCTGGTTTGGGAGCGGAACTCCCGAGTTGTGTCCTCCCTTCGAAATCGATCCGAGAGGTAATGATGAAACGACTGATCCTGCTGTTCCTTGCCGCGGTGGTGGCCCTGAGTGGCTGCGCCGGCACCGGCGGTTCCACCGCAGCGACCCAGAACCCGGTCATCGGGCTCACCTACATCCCCAACATTCAGTTCAGTCCGTTCTATGTGGCCGAGGCAGACGGTGCCTTCACCACCGCCGGGGTGACCCCGACCTTGCGCCATCACGGCACCTCGGAGTCGCTGTTCACAGCCATCGCCTCGGGTCAGGAACAGTTCGTCGTCGCTGGTGGTGACGAGATGATGCAGGCGCGCTCGCAAGGACTGGATCTCATCGCCGTCGGCGCCTACTACCACAGCTACCCGGCCGAAGTGATCGTGCCGAAGGCGTCGACCATCACCACCCTGGCTGGGCTGAAGGGCCACAGCATCGGGATTCCCGGCAAGTACGGCGAGAGCTGGTTCGCCTTGCTGGTGGCACTGGACAGCGCCGGCCTGACTCAAGCCGATGTCTCCATCAAGGAGATCGGCTACACCCAGACCACAGCCCTGTCCACCGGCAAAGTGGATGCCGTGATCGGGTTCAGCAACAACGACGCGGTCCAGTTCGGTCTGGCCACGTTCCCGATTCGCAGCCTGGCCATCGCGCAGGGCACCGTCCCGTTGGTCCCGGCCAGTCTGATCACCACGTCCGAATACGCCACGGCGCATCCCGAGGTGGTCAAAGCCGTTGTCGCCGCCATGACGGCCGGAATCAACACCGTCATCACCAATCCGAGTCACGCCATGGACGTGAGCGCGAACTACATTCCTGATCTGAACAGCCAAGCGGCCACCGCTGGCGCGCAAGCCACGCTCACCGCGACAGTCCCGCTGTGGAAGGCATCCTCGGGGACCGTGGACGCCCAGTTGGACGCCTCGCAATGGGCGGCCATGGCTGATTTCATGACCCAGACCAAACTCACTGCGACCCGGCAGGATCCGGCACTGGCAATGACTAACGAATACGTGTGAACCGATTCCCACCCCGGGGCGTTACCCTATTTCCGAATGGGGGCATGGCATCAACCGATGAGGAGACCATGAGCGAGCGCGTGGTGCCGGGGTGGGACGAGTATTTCCTGAATATCGCCCAGGCGGTGTCGGCGCGTGCCAAGTGCACCCGCCGCACCGTGGGCGCAGTCCTGGTCGTGGATCGGCGGATCATCGCCACTGGCTACAACGGTGCGGCGCCGGGTCTGCCCGACTGTCTGGAGGGTGCCTGCCCGCGGGGCCAACTCGGCTATGACGAGGTGCCCGAATTGGGCGATTACGACCGTCCCGGGACTCGAGGCTTCTGCATCGCCATTCATGCCGAAGTGAACGCCTTGCTGTTCGCGACCCGCGATACCAAGGGCGCCACGGCCTACATCACCGACCCGCCGTGCGCGGGCTGCCGCAAAGCGCTGGCCGCAGCCGGTATCGTGCGAGCAGTTTGGCCGAACGGCGAACATAATGCGGAACAACTGGTCGAATGGACCCGATAGAGCAGCGATGAAATTCAACTTGCAGACCAGCCAGCTTGCCGCGTGGGTTGAACGCGGGGTGGCCTTGTTCTGCTTGGGCACCTTGATCCCGGCAGCATTCGGCGCAGCTCCCCAGATTCCGTATCTGGCGCCCTGGTGGACGGTCGCCATCGGCGGCGGCATCGCGGTGGCCTCGATCGGCATGATGGTCTTCAGCTTCTTGGGACGTCACATCCGGGCGTGGGCCTTGGTCTACGTCACGCTGGTTTCGGTTGGCTTGATCACCTGGCCGATCGCCTGGCAGTCCAGTGCTCCGGCCACGTCGAGCCCCTGGCTGTGGGTCTGTCTGGGAGTGGCCGCGGTTTGTCTGGCTGTGACCAGTGGCACGGCTTGGGGCTTCGGCTACGCGATCGCGGCCGGCCTGCTGTTCGCTGTGGTGCGAATGACCCCCTCCGGTCAGGGCGCATCGCTGCTGGGTGCGGTTCAAGACATGATCGTGCTGGTCATGAACTCCTCGGTGGTTATCGTGGCGCTGGGTGTCGTGGGAAATGCCTTCAAGAACCTCGACGAGATCGAAGTGGCGTCCCAGCGGGAGGCCACGGCGGCTGCGATCGATGAGGCGTTACTGGAAGAGCGTCATCGTCTCGACGGCATCGTCCACGAC
>DMIX01000369.1 GCA_003451975.1 Propionibacteriaceae bacterium | reverse complement strand
TTTCGTGGGGCATGCAGTACGTGCAGGCGATCGTGGCCGCCAGCTCCACTTCGGCGAACACGAGCTGCATATCTTCCGCCGCGGTGTTCTGATCCTCGATCACGATGACTGTCTCGCCGCTGCAGTCGCCGGGCCCCCACAGGTAATAACTGTTGTGTTCGCTGATCGCCTTTGGCAGGCCGAGCGCGCCGCCGAAGAAATCGATCGCCCCGGCTTCGCCGTAGTTGTCCCCGACGATGCAGGCACGTGCCTGTTCTTCCGGCGGCAACGCACGGTAGACTTCAGCCACGGTCGCTGCCAGCTCCGGCCAACCGAAACGGTCTGCGAAATGCTGCGGCAGTACGCCGATCTCAAGCCGCTCCTGCTGCGCGGTCGCCGATGGATTGACGTAACGCGCGATCGTTTCGACGGGTAGCAGCGGGAGCGCCAGCGGAGCCGTGACCAGTCGGACCACCGTCAGTGCGACCAGATAGACCGGGACCGCCCAGCGCCCGCGCTGGCGCAACAGCCCGCTCCACCATACCGCACCGGCGGCGAAGAGCATTGGGTAGGTCGGAGCGAGGAAGTAGAACTTGGCCTGCTGCACCGTCAGCACGACGTACAAAATGGCGTAAGTCCAGCCCAGCGTGCGGTAGGTCTTGCCCGCACGGGTGAAGAAGAACACCAGGCCGGCGACCCACAGCGGCAGCGTCAACGGGTTCATCATCACAATTTGCTGCACCAGGAATTCGATGGGTGTCACCGGATAGGTCTTGCCGGAGGCGTAGATGCGCCAGAATTCGAGTGTCGGCCAGCCGTGGGCGATCTGCCAGTAGATGTACGGTGAGAACATCACCAGCGCCAGCACACCGCCCAGCCACAGCCACTTGCTCAGCAGGTAGCGACGCTGGCGCGTCAGCAGCAGCCCGATGACGAGCGCTGCAACCATGTAGAGGATCGTTACCTTGGTCAGCAGGCCCAGCCCGACGAAGAAGCCGAACAGGAGCCACAGCTTCGGCTGGTCGTGCTTGAGAATGACGATGACGACGTAGAGGGCGAGGACCCAGAACAGCTCGTCGAACGTGTCCATCGACAACAGCGAGTTGACGCCCAGGTACGTCGGCGCCACCGCCACGGCCAGCGCTGCGGCGACCTGCGTCCACTTTCCGCCGCCGAGCTGGCGGGCCATCAGCCCGGCGATGACCACCAGCGCGGCGCCGGCGAGTGCGGGAACCGCATGTATCGCGAGGAGCGAATCGCCCAGCGTGGCGCGGATCAGTGCCGTGAGCGCGGCGATGAACGACGGGAAGTCGACGTAGCCGAAGTCGAGGTGCTGACTCGCTGCCAGGTAGTAGAGCTCGTCGCGATGATAGCCGTATTGCCCCGCAGCGACGAAATGGAGCAGCAGCTTGAACAAAGCGATGTACAGCAGAATCGCCGTGGCGCTGGACAGCGTCTGTTCCCAGTTTCGATCGGTTCGCATGGACCTTCCCTCCTTCCGGGGCGTTGGAGCGAAAGAGGAGCGGCGTCGGGCTGGTGCAGAGCCCCAACGGAATCGGCGGCACGACCATCGGTACGACCATTATCCCGCCGCTGGCGCGTGGCTGCAAATCCGGTTCGACTGCCGCTGACGACCTGTCATCCGCCCCGTGATGCCGGGACTACATAACCGCATACCGTACGGAACCCGACCACACGCGGCCGTCCGCACCGCGCGGCGCGAGGCGACGCATCACTTCGCGCGCAGTTCCATCCCCGTAACGAGATAGGGGTCCTTGGTCAGGTCCTTGTGATCGCCGATCGTGCTCTTGCGGAAGTGCATGTAGTCCACACCGTCGGCATTGAACCCGCCCCATTCCCAGCTGTGGCGGGTCATGATTTCGACTACGTCAGAGTCGAGCGTGATCTTGCCCCTGGCGTCCTCGTCGCGGTCGGCGTATTCGCTGGACCCGGCGGGCCACCAGCCTAGCTTGGGATCTAGGAACGGGTTGATCAGGGGATTGATGTCGATGGCGTAGCCGTAGCAGTGGCTGCTGCACATGGACGGATCGTCCTGTGCCGGTCTGCAGTAGTAAGCGACGGTGTCGTTGTGTGCAGCATATTCATCCACCTCGAAATCTTCGTAGGGTTGCATTCTCTCGATGGGGAATCTTGCCTCGTACAACTCTTTGAAGATTTCGACCAGTTCCACTGCCAGGTCTTTGTGGATTACAATGGTTCCGGTATGAGCCTGGTCATCGAAGCCCCAATAGCTGAGTTCGATGTAGGAGAGGTCACTTCGATCGACCGGGCAGCCCTGTTTCCAGGAGCGCCCCACCATTTTGTCCAGCACGTCGTCGGGAATGGGCTGAATGGCGCACGTAAATGCACCATCCGGCCCTGTCGCCCCGGCAGTAGGCAAAAGAACAGCAAAAACACACAATACAGCACACACTACAACGATCGTTCTCCCCAGTTGACCCATAGCGCAATTCCTTTCTCGTGTTTTGTGTAGCCTCAGGACTATGAACACTATCAAATGATAACATGGGACTACAGAGAATACAAAGACACACCACAAATTATACGAATGGAATCTGTCGATTCAACAACCCTGAAACGGTCACAAGCTCGGAATTCTAAAGGCGAAATTTGACTTTCTGGGCATTTTCCCTTACCATAGCAAGGTTGTCAGCAGCCACGCATGCATTCCGCAGAGGCACCACGGTCAGGTTGTCATTCGGAAACCCCCACAATTCTTATTTGCGAGGTTGGGCAAGCGAATTCCGTTGAGGATGCTGCACAGGCGGACAAGACGGCCTGTGCATGATTGATGGTTGGTTCGCTTCGCTGCGTTCCACATCTGATACACACTGAGCCATTATTCAAGCCGCCCCGCGAGTCGGGTCAAGCCAATCCCGGGGCGAGAAGGAGTGTAGGCGCGCGTCGCGCCGAAATATCGTGATATTACCGAAGATCATTCAAGGGGGGATGGGTGTTGCCATTTCCGACTGGAACTTGGCCCGCGCAGTGTCATTACAAGGGTATTTGGGAGTCGTTTCAGGGACAGGGATTGCTCTGATTATGATTTCGCGCTTGATGGATGGTGACGTGGGCGGCCACGTCCGGCGTGCGCTGAGCCATTTTCCCTTTCAGGAACCTGTCGAGCGTATCCTGGCTGAATACTACGTCCCCGAGCCGAAGAATCCGCGTCCGCCCTACAAGCGTCCGGCGATGTGGACCCTCAACCCGCCCAGGTCGCTCGACGAGCTGACGGTCATCAGTAACTTCGTCGAGGTGTACCTGGCGAAGGAGGGACACGACAACGCGGTAGGGATCAACCTGCTCGAGAAGGTACAGATGCCGATGATGGCCTCGCTCTACGGAGCGATGCTGGCCAACGTGGACTTCGTGATTGTGGGCGCCGGTATTCCGATCCAGATTGCGGGCATCCTCGACGCGCTGGCCGATCATCAGGTGGTGAGCTACCGGCTCGATATCCAGGGAGCCGCGCAGGAGGACGACAGCCGCCTGCACTTCGATCCGCAGGCGATCTTCCCCGGCGTCGCGGAAAAGGTGGGGCAGTTGTCTCGTCCCTACTTCTTGCCGATCATCTCCTCGCTAGTGCTGGCGAAGGCCCTGCTCAAGCGGGCAACGGGCCGGATCGATGGCTTCGTCGTCGAGCTACCCACGGCCGGTGGGCACAACGCGCCTCCGCGCGGGCCGCTGAACCTGGATGAAAGCGGCGAACCCATCTATGGGAGCAAAGACGCAGTCGATCTGGATGGAATCAAGCAGCTTGGACTGCCTTTCTGGCTGGCCGGCGGCTACGACAGCCCGGAGCAACTGCAGCACGCGCTGGATGCCGGTGCAGTGGGGATCCAGGTGGGCACCGCTTTCAGCTATTGCGCCGAATCGGCCCTGGAACCGACCCTCAAGCAGCGTATTATCCGGAAGGTCCTCGATCACCAGATCAAGGTGCGCACGGATCCGCTCGTCTCGCCGACCGGTTATCCCTTCAAGGTCGTCCAACTCGAAGGCACCCTGTCGGATCCGCAGGTTTGCGAACACCGCACCCTGCTGTGTGACGTCGGTATGCTGCGCCATCTCTACAAGTGCGCCAACGGCAAGGTTGGGTTCCGCTGCCCGGCTGAGCCGGTGGAGCAATACCTGGCGAAGGGTGGCAAACTGGAGGATACCGTCGGCAGAAACTGCCTGTGCAACAATCTGGCCGCCGCCGCTGGGTTCCCGCAGCATCGTGCGGACGGCTACGTCGAGCCACCGATAGTCACCGCCGGAGACAGCTTAGCCGCCATCGGCCGGTTCATCAGGCAAGGCCGGACCAGCTATATCGCCAAGGACGTCCTCGATTACCTGCTTGGCCTGATCATGCCGGACTCGCTGTGCATCATCTAGTCGTTACGCGTGCACCGTTCGGGGCGTGAGCCCTGGCGGCGGAACACACGATAGATACCGCGGCAATGCCGCCGCGGCGATAAGCCCCTGACGGGGCTTTTTTCGTGTCTCCCCGTGGTCGCCCTGGGACGGACATCCGCCGTGACCGGGACAGGCACGGGGGCCTGTCCCT
>DMIX01000234.1 GCA_003451975.1 Propionibacteriaceae bacterium | reverse complement strand
GTCCTGCACGGCGGCGCACAGTCCAACCGGATCGGTGGGGACCCGCAGACCGGCAGCGCTCCGATCGGGCAAGGTAACCTCATCAGCAACAACGGTGGCAACGGGATTGCGCTGCTCGACTCCGGGACGAGCGATAACGTCATTAGCGGGAACCGCATCGGCAGCGATCTCAGCGGCACGCAGGCGTGGGGCAACCACGCGCACGGGATCGAGTTCAACGGCGCCAGCGACAACCTGGTCGAGGGCAACCTGATCAGCGGGAACTTCGTGGGCGGCGTCGATCTGTGCTGCACGCCGGAGACCCGCGCCAACGTGATCCGTGCCAATCACATCGGCACCGACCTGAGCGGGTCCGCGCCGCTCCCCAACCAGGCGATGGGCGTCTACGTGCAACACGGCGCGACCGCGAACACGATCGGGCCGGACAACGTGATCGCGTACAATGGTTCGGCCGGCATCGAGGTGTGGGGCGGCCGCTCGCCTGCGAACACGATCACGCGCAACAGCATCCACGATAACCAGGGCAATGGGATCACTCTGTGGGGCGAGAATATCGATCTGTTGCCGGTACCTGTCGTAACGTCGTTCGATCGCGACGCCGGCAGTATCTCCGGTCTGGCCTGTCCGGACTGTCTCGTGGAGGTGTTCTCCGACCCGAACAACGAAGGACAGCTCTTCGAGGGGGAAGTACGCGCCGATGCGAACGGCACCTTCGCACTCGCCAAAGGAGCGGCGTTCGCCGGGCCGCACGTCACGGCGACGACGACGGATGCCGTCGGTGCGACGAGCATGTTCTCGACGCCGACCGTGGGTGTGCGCTCCGTCGCGCTGCAACTCGACAACCCGCATCCCTACACGCGCGTGACGTCCCGGCCATCCGCCGATCTGGCAGACAATTTCATCGCCACCACGATACAGGGACCGTGGGTCATCAAGAACGGGATGGCGGATGCGTACATCCTGAACCAGCTCGGCGTCAAACGGGCGAATATCTTGATGAACGATCCCGACTCCAATCTGCTGGTCTGGGAGGAGCCGGAAACGGTCATCCATCCGGTCTTCGATACGTTTGTCAGTGGACTGGTGGAGATGGGCATCACGCCGACCTACGATCTCACCTTCTGGGATAAGGACGCGCACGGCGGAGTCGCGCCGTCTCCCGCGCCCCGTTTCAAAACCGAGGAGGAAATTGCTCGCTACCTGGACTTCGTGCGCCTGATCGTGGGGAGTTTCGGAGATCGCGTGGACTGCTACGAGATCTTCAATGAGCCGTCCTACGCCAACTCGTACCAGTGGATCGAGGTCGAGGACTACATCAATCTGGCGAAACGGGCGATTCCGCTGATCCGCGAGCTGGACCCCGGCGCCAGGATCGCGGTCGGCAGTTTCCACGGCTGGGACGATGGCTACTACCAGCAGTACCTGTACCGCGTCCTGCAGTCGGACTTGATGCCGTTGGTGGATGTGGTGTCCTGGCACCCTTACATCGGCGTGCTGACGAACCCCGAGTGCGGGCAGGATTTTTACTACCGCTACGAACCGATCCTGGAAGAGATCAAGGCGCTGGCGACGGCGAACGGTTTCAGCGGCGAGTTCCGCGCATTGGAGCTGCATTGGAGCACGCCGGACGTGCAGCCGGGCAACCCCTGCACGTGCTATGACCGGACCTGCGCGAAATACTATATGCGCGGCATCACGTTGCACCGCGCGCACGAGGTGGCGACCGGATATGTCCTGAGCGATCCGGCCTCCACACGCGCGCTGCAAACCATCGCGACCCTGATGGCAGAAGCGCACAGCGCAGACCTCGGCGCTCAGGTGGACAGTCCGGCCCCCGCTCTCAAGGTGTTCGGTTTCGCCTACCCGAGCGGGGAGAAACTGCTCGCGCTGTGGAGCGACCAGCCCGTGACAGACGAGGATCCGGCGTTCACGGCGACCGTCCGGCTGCCTGGTGCGGCTGGCGCACAGGTCAGCGCCATCGATCCGCTCGGTGGCTGCGAGCAAGCCCTGGTCACGCACGCGGACGGGGCGGATCTGGTTGTCGAGAACCTGCAATTGCACGACTATCCGTTGTTCCTGCGCGTCCAGTAGTCGCAGCCGCAGCAGCGCATCCCGCATTCTCTGGCGACGTCACACCTCTCGGCGTGGCCGGTCCGCGGTACGAGGCTGTGCCGCTCTGCCGTGGGTTCGTCCGGCGTATAGTCCACTCAGGAGTGTCGGGTCTGGTACAACGGCGCTGGTTGGCACATAATTCGGCTCACCGCGAACTTGACATAGACCGAGGCTGTCCCAAAAGCATGAGGCAGCCTCTTCGTGTTGCGGCAAGGCAGGTAGTAGAATGCGCGTGCGCTTAGGATCGTGAGGGAGATCGCCTGAGCGCGGAATAGCACCGTCCACAAATCAAGCACGAATGCTCGAATCGACTCAACAGGGCGATTGTCTGCGCCAAACTGCCAGGATGCAATCTGGCTGGGCGGGCGGAATCCGCTCGATGGTGCCTCGTTTCGTGGGCGGTGAATCACCGAGGTGCGTCACAGGTGTACTTGGCCCTCTACAAGTGAGCATCGAGTGCCATTCGTGGATGGCTGAGGAATAAGGTGTAAGCGCCGGTCGGTCAGAAATCTCGGGTGCACTCCTCCAAGACCACCTTCTCCGGCATATCTGGGCGGCGGTTAGCCACTCCACAAGTCTCGCCAATCACGTAGAATTCGCATACGGTCCGCTACGCAGGTCTTCTACCCACTCTCGGACGAGTGAGGGCAGACGCTCGATGACTTCGTAACCGAATAACACCTCGTCAACGTATCTCATGTTCAGCATGTCAATGACTCGACAAGGAATTCACCCATCTCTGAATGAATTGGGTGAGATTGATACCCAGGGCCTCACAGATGTCGTATAACTCAATGATGTCGAGATTCCGCTCTCCAGATTCATATTTGCTTACGAAGGATTGTGGTTGACCCAATCTGGCCGCAAGATCGACTTGTCGGAGGGTGGCCTCAAGCCTGATGTTTCGCAAGAGAGCGCGAATGGATCGGTTGTCTCGGGCATGGGATTGACCTTGCCCCCGTTTTGTGGAGTGGTAG
>DMIX01000025.1 GCA_003451975.1 Propionibacteriaceae bacterium | reverse complement strand
GCAGCCCACATCTGATGCTGGCCCACCCCAGCAACATAGGTCGCCTCGGGCCCGGCGATCTCACCGATCCGCTGGATCACATACTCCGGGCCGAGCAAGCCGTCGGTTTCGGCGGGGAACTCGGTGATCTCGTAGCGTTGGCGAAGGCCATCGAGGTAGCGCACCCAACCGGACCAGTCGGGATGCTCGGTGCCGCGCAGGGCGGCGTTGAGTTCGGCCAGAACCTCCGAGAGGTCTCCGACGATCGGCACATCGGCAACACGATTCTTGGAGATTTCGGCGGGATCGATATCGGCGTGGATCACCTTCGCACCCGGCGCGAAGCTGTCCAGCTTGCCGGTCACACGATCATCGAAGCGGGCGCCCAAGGTGATCAACAGATCGGACTGTTGCAGAGCGCCCACCGCAGCGACCGTGCCATGCATGCCCGGCATGCCGTAGTTCAACGGATGGCTGTCAGGGAAAGCGCCGCGGGCCATCAATGTGGTGACGACCGGCGCACCGATGAGATCCACCAACTCGGCCAGTGCATCCCAGGCCCGCGCACGGTTCACGCCCCCGCCGAGGTAGATGACCGGGCGCTGAGCCTCACCGATCAGCCGAGCCGCTTCGCGAATCTGCTTCCCGTGGGGACGGGTGACCGGCCGGTAGCCGGGCAGGTCGAGCTCTTCGGGCCAATGAAACTCGGTGGTGCTCGCCAAGGCATCCTTGGCGATATCCACCAGCACCGGGCCCGGCCGTCCGGTCTTTGCCAGATGGAAGGCAGCAGCGATCGCGTGCGGGATGTCGGCCGGATCGGTGATCAGGAAGCTGTGCTTGGTGATCGGGAACGTGATGCCGCGGATGTCGGCTTCCTGAAAGGCATCGGTTCCGATCGCACGGCTGGCCACCTGGCCGGTGATCGCCACCATCGGCACCGAGTCCATATAGGCATCGGCGATGGCGGTGACCAGATTGGTGGCGCCGGGACCGGAGGTCGCGATGCACACGCCGACTCGTCCGGTCGCCTGAGCGTAGCCCTCCGCGGCATGCCCGGCGCCTTGCTCATGACGCACCAGGATGTGTCGGATCTTCGAGTCGTACAGCGGATCGTAAGCCGGCAGGATCGAGCCGCCGGGAATGCCGAAGATCACCTCGACACCGACCCGCTCCAGGGACTGGACCAGTGCCTGTGCTCCGGTCAGTTGTTGTGGTGATTCACCAGGCATCGTTACCTCAATTCTGACGTTGGTGTACGGACGGAAACATGAAAAAACCCCCGCTGCTGGCGCAGGCGAGGGAGCGTGTCGGGTTGAGTGGTCTCAGCCGACACGCTTACTAACTACGAGAAGAATCCGCACGGGTCAAGGTTCGCCGCAGCGACGCCGGTTGTCAAACATCCACCTCAGCCGTCCCACATCGTGGTCGGAGTCAAATCTCAACCCGAGGGTTCGAGTTCNNCCGCCGATCTGCGCCTCATCTTCGCTCACCGACTGGCAAGTCGACACGCCGTCGACTAAGCATGTTTATGAGGAGCGAACACAACCGAAGGACCCCCCATGCTCATCGCACATTTCCCTCGGTCCCTGGCAGGCACGCTGGCAGCCTTCCTCGGTACGACCGCGCTGGTTTTCGGCGCCGCGGCAGTCACCCCGGCCCGCGCCGATTCAACGGTCACACCGAGCGATCAGAAGGTGATCGTCACCGGAGCCGGTTGGGGCCACGGCAAAGGTATGTCCCAGTACGGCGCCTACGGTGCCGCCTCGAAGGGGCTGTCCTACTCCCAGATCCTCGCCTTCTATTACCCCCACACCACGCTGAAAGGCACGTCGAACAAGACGATGCGGGTGTGGATCACCGCAGACAAACACACCAAGCTCTATGTTCGCCCGGATCGAGGACTTCAGGTCTACGACTCCGCGCACCACAAAGTGCGTCTGCCCTACAGTTCGAAGTACACCAAGTGGCGCATTGCACGCACCTCGAAAGGTCGCACACTGCAATACCGCACTCGCTCGGGGAAGTGGCGAACCTACCGCAGCAAGCTGAATTCGTCACGGCAGTGGTGGATCCGCAACACCAGCACCGGAAAGGTGCGGCTAGCGATGTCGGGCGGTGTAACTCGCACGTACCCGGGGCGATTGGCGCTGAATGTGCGCAGTGGTCGCAATGTCGTGGTCAACTACGTCAAGCTCGAGACCTACTTGCGCACCGTGGTGCCGTCCGAGATGCCCTCCAGCTGGGGATCCACCTCCGCCAAAGGCATGGAGGCGTTGAAGGCCCAGGCGGTGGCTGCCCGCACCTTCGCGTTACGCGAGAAAGCCGCCAAACCCTCCGGATACGGCTACGACGTCTGTGACACCTCCTCCTGCCAGGTCTACAAGGACATCTCCTACCGCACCTCGAACACTGATAAGGCCATCAGCGCGACCAAGGGCAAGACGGTTTTGTACAGCGGCAAGCCCGCGCTCACCCAATTCTCCAGCTCGAACGGCGGCTGGAGCGCCGGCTACAGCACCTACCCGTACCTGAACGCCAAGAAGGATCCCTACGACGGCGTGAAGCGCAACCAGACCTGGTCCAAGACGATCACCGGAAGCGCGCTGCAGAAGGCCTATCCGGCGATCGGCACCTTCCGGTCGATCCGGATCGTCTCCCGCACCGGCGTCGGCCCGTACGACGGCAAGGGCCGAGTCACCAAGATCACCGTCACCGGAAGCAAGGGTTCGGTCAGCGTCAGCGGCTCCAGCTTCAAGAGCAGATTCGGGCTGAAAGAGACGCTGTTCGCCTTCAGTGGCAAGCAAGCCTCGACCAGCACGCCGGCACCCGATGCACCAGCAGTGGTCTCTACGACCGTCGATGCCGCGTTGTCCCCCGCTGACGGCAAGGTCATCGCCGATGGGTCAGGCTGGGGCCACGGACATGGCATGTCCCAATATGGCGCCTACGGTGCAGCAAAAAAGGGACTCAGCTACTCCCAGATCATCGCTTTCTACTACCCCGGCACGACTCTGAAGACCACGGCGGATCAGACCATGCGGGTGTGGATCACCGGGGCCACCAGTAGCAGCTTGTATGTGCGCCCCAACTCCGGGTTGACGGTGACCGATTCCAAAGGCGGCTCGTTGACGCTGCCGCGCGGCACCGACTACACAAAATGGCGAATCTCCCGCAACACCACCACGGGTGTGCGCACGCTGTCCTACCGCAACGCTGCCGGCAGCCATGTGGCCTACAGCACCTCGAAACTGAATTCCAAGCTGGCGTGGTACTTCGGAAACCCGTCCACCGGCGTGGTCCGGCTGGCCATCGGCGGGTCCACCCGCACCTACTCCGGCCTGCTCGGGTTGGATGTGCGCTCCGGTAAGAACGTCACCATCAACTACGTGAATCTGGAAACCTATCTGCGGAATGTGATTCCGGCTGAGATGCCGGCGAGTTGGAGTTCCGAAGCGCTCAAGGCACAGGCTGTTGCGGCTCGGACCTTCGCGCTGCGGATGAAGGCGTCGTCGAAGTCGACCTACGATCTGTGCGACAGTTCGTCCTGCCAGGTGTACAAGGACAACTCGGCGCGCTACTCCTCCACCGATACGGCGATCGCCAAAACGGCCGGAAAGACCGTCTACTACGGTTCAGCTCTCGCCCTGACGCAGTTCTCCAGCTCGAACGGCGGCTGGAGCGCCAGTTCGAGCGGCTATGCCTATCTGGACGCCCACGCCGATCCCTATGACGGCGTTGCCCGCAACCAGGGCTGGACGAAGACCATCACGACCAGTGCGATCACCAAGGCCTATCCGGCGATCGGCACTTTCCGGTCGATTCAGATCACCAAGCGCACCGATCCGGGGCCGTACAACGGCAAGGGCCGAGTCTCGGTCATCACCATCAAGGGCAGCAAGGGCAGCGTGACGGTGAGCGGGTCGAGCTTCAAGAGCAAGTTCGGGCTGAAGGAGACCCTGTTCCGGCTGAAGACGTCCTAGTCAGCCCACCAGGCACTGATGCACTGCGTCGAGGTCGATGTTCTGTTCGCGCTCCATCAGACCGGCCATGCCGGGACGGTCGGCGTAACGCGGGATCAGGTGCACGTGCAGATGGAAAACCTCTTGACCGGCCACGGCTCCTGAGTTGATCAACACGTTCACGCCGTCGGCGTTGAGTTTGTCGACCAGCAGCGCTGCGGTCGCCGTGACCGAGGCGGCGATCTCACCCAGTGCCGAGGGATCGCTGAGGACGTCGGTCACATGCCGCCGGGGCACGACCAGGGTGTGCCCGCGATGCCACGGGCTGATGTCGAGAAAGGCGACGGTCAGGTCGTCGGCGTACACCTGACGGGAGGGAATCTCGCCGGCGATGATGGCACAGAACAAGCAATCCATAGCCTCAGCCTAGGGTGCTGCCGGCCTCGCAGGGCTCAGCGAACCGGGAATCCCGCCGCAGCCAGCCCCGCTTTGACCTCGCTGATCCGCAAACTGCCGTAGTGGAACACGCTCGCCGCCAGTACCGCGTCGGCGCCGGCGCGAGCCGCATCGACGAAGTGAGCCACGGTTCCGGCACCCCCTGAGGCGATCACCGGAACATCGACGACCGCCTTGACCGCCTCGATCATCTCCAGGTCGAAGCCATCTGTGGTGCCATCGGCGTCCATCGAGTTCAGCAGCACTTCGCCAGCGCCTCGATCGGTTGCCTCGCGCACCCACTCGATGGCGTCCATGCCTGCCGACACCCTGCCGCCGTGGGTCGTCACGCCGAATCCGGAGGGACGCCCCGCTTCACGGCGTGCGTCCAAGGAGAGCACCAATACTTGGTTGCCGAAACGCTGCGCGATCTCGGTGATGGCCTGCGGATTGGTGATCGCGCCGGTGTTCATGCCGACCTTGTCGGCCCCGGTACGCAGCAGCACATCGACATCCTCGACGCTGCGCACGCCCCCGCCGACGGCCAGCGGAATGAACACAGTCTCGGCGGTACGCCGCACCATGTCATGGGTGGTGGCGCGGCCTTGAGCGGAGGCGGAAATGTCGAGGAATACCAATTCATCAGCACCCTCGGCGCCGTACGCGGCGGCGAGTTCAACCGGGTCCCCTGCATCGCGGAGGTTGGTGAAGTTGACCCCTTTGACGACCCGTCCGTCGTCGACGTCCAGACATGGGATCACCCTGATGGCAAGCGTCATGGGGCTCAGGCTAGCGGGGTCGGCCGCCAGCGCCGAACCGGGTTCACAGTCCTGGCATGCGGGGGAACCGGCGCAGTTTGGTGGCGCCGGCGTACCAGCCCCAGGCGCGCTTGGCCCAGTGTCCGACCACGGGCAACGGGATGATGCCCTCACGGCGCGAGGTGCGATAGACGAGGTTGGCCCCGTTGCCGACGTCCATCAGGCACACCAGGGTCACGTGATCGAGGTAGCTTTCCCGCTCGCTGCGCCCCTCGTGATCGTAGGCGATGTTGTGGGCGGCGACTCGTCCCATGACCTCGGCCATGTGACCCTGCTTGGCTCGCCAGTCGGGGCCTGCCATGGCCGCGGAGTCCCCGACGGCGTAGACATTCGTAGTGCCGGCGACCAGGCAGCCGGAGTCGATATCGAGGAACCCCGCCTCGGTGGTGGCCAATCCCGACCCGGTCAACACCGGGTGTCCGGTGCCTGCCGGAATGAACATGACCAGATCTGCGGGCAGCACGTTGCCGTCGGCGAACTCGACGCCTTCGGCGCTGAACCTCGCGATCGGAACGCCCACCTGGCGGGCGATGCCGCGCTTGCCGAGTTCCGGCCCCAGTGATTCGTAGGCTTTCTTGCCCATCCGAATGCCGGGCTGCTCCATCGGTGCGAAGAAAGTCAGTTCGAAGGCCTCGCGCAGGCCCGTGCGGCGCAGCAGATGGTCGACGTTGAACAGGAACTCGAACGCGGGTCCGCCGCGCACTGCCGAGGGGTCCTTCGGGTTGCCGCCGAAGCCGACCGCGATGCGGCCGGTGCCAGCGGCGATCAGCGCGTCGAGCTGTTCTCGCAGCGTGACCGCAGCTTGTGGTCCGGTGCACAGGGATTCGCTGTTCTCGACGCCGGGGGGCTTCATCTTGCCCGAACCCATCGCGATGACGAGGTAGTCGTAGGAGAGATTGCCGGCAGAGGTCTGCACGGTGTTGGTGGCAGCGTCGATGCCCGCCACGGCGCCGTTGACGAGCGTGAAGTCGTTGGCCTTAGCGATGGCGGTCAGTGGCACTCGGGTCTGATCGGTGCGGATGCCCCGGGTCGGGATCCAGATCGAGGTCGGAAACAGATGCAGGAACGACCGTTCAGAGATCAGGCTGACGCGGAACTTCTTGGTACGTGCCAACTCCATAGCGGCCTGAACGCCGCCGAAGCCACCTCCCAGAACGAGAACTTGGGGCAGATTGAGTGCAGCGGAGTTGGACATCCGGTGGCCTTTCTGGTGGACGCTCACCACGCGGCGCGCAGCGAGCGTCGGCGTCGACGTAGCGGTGGAGACGCCCACAGCGGGGGCCACCACGGCACAGCATGTCGGGCACACCACCGAGGTAGCAAGCGGCTTTGCTGAAGTGGCAAACTGTCCGGGTGACCGACGACCTTCAGGATGTACTCGCCGAAGTGGGGGGACGGCTGCGACGCCTACGCAACGCCCGACACCTCACCTTGGACCAACTTGCCGAGGAGACCGGCATCTCAGCAAGTACCTTGTCGCGGCTGGAATCCGGCCAACGCCGACCCAATCTGGAACTGCTGCTGCCGTTGGCAAAGACCTACCGGGTGCCCCTGGACGAGTTGGTCGGTGCCCCGGCCACCGGAGACCCGCGGGTTCATCCGCGGTCGTTCCGCCGCAAAGGGGTGACCTGGGTTCAGTTGGCCAAGAATCCCGGTGGTCCCACCGCCTACAAGCAGGTCCTTGGCGTGAATCGCGGCGCGGTGGCCTCACAGGATCTGTGTGTTCACGAAGGCTACGAGTGGGTGTATGTCCTCAGCGGCGAAGTGCAGCTCACCCTGGGTGCCAAGCGTTACCGGCTCAGCGCCGGCGAGGCGGCGGAGTTCGAGACCACCACCCCGCACGGCTATGCCAACATCGGCCAGGTTCCGGTGGAGCTGCTGGTGATCTTCGCTGGCCAGGGAGAACGGATTCACCTTCGGCTACAAGCGACGTCTCTTCGTGGCGAGGAGTGACGGCGCGGGTTAGTCCTCCAAGGGCGCCGCGTCGACCACACCACGTCGGGTTCGCGCGATCACTTCCCGGGCCGTATCGCGTAGCGACCCGGCCCCGGCGGCCTCCCCTACTTGCCCGGCCACATCGAGCACTTGGCGCGCCCAGCGCACGAAATCACCGGCGGTGAGCCCGGACAGGGTCAGCACATCGAACAAATCGGCACCGCTCACCCACGCATGGATAGCTTCGGCGAAGCCGATATCCGGCTCGTCGTGGCTGTCGAGGCGGTGGTCACGCTCGGTCAGGCTGAGTTGACGCCAGATACGGCGCAGTCGAGTTTGGGCGGTGTCGCTGGCGGCATCGGGCATCCGAGCCGGCGCACCTCGGTCGCCGCGCGACTCGTACACCAGTGAGGACAACACCGCTGCCAACTGCGGAGCGCTGAGTCCGTCGAAGACACCGTCCCTCATCGCCTCAGCGGTCACCAGATCCAGTTCGGAGTACAGCCGCGACAACATGCGCCCGGCCTCGGTGACCTGCTGACCACCGTCCCCGCTCAGATATCCCAAGGACTCCAGGACCGCACAGATGCGGTCGAAGCGCACCGCGATGGTGTTGGTGCGCCGCTGCACTTGACGCTGCACGCTGTCAGCCTCACGCTCAGCGCGCAGTGCCGCTTCGGCCGCGCGGGCATGCTGCTCCCGATCGGGACAGGCATGGACCCGATGGACTTTCAGTTCGGCTCGCAACGCGGCGATCTGCGCCATGGCCTCGGCGTCGGCCGGCGGCGTCGGCTCGGGGTCGCTGAGCGCTCCGGAGTCGAGTCGTTGCTGAAACGCGGCAGCCAGGTTTCGCCGGGATGCCGCCGAGCGCACGTCGAAGTGCTTGGTCACCTTCACCTTTCCGGCGACCGTCGGCGGCTCCGGAAAGTCGGTCAGGGCCAATCGTCTGACCTGCCGGTCCACGG
>DMIX01000109.1 GCA_003451975.1 Propionibacteriaceae bacterium | reverse complement strand
CGAGACGCTTACATGCGATCCATGGGACTCGACGTGCTACGCTTCACCAGCACAGATGTCCAACGAAACCCGGAAGGGGTGTGTCTGGCGATCGGGAATCAGTGCCGTCTCCGAACCGAAGACATAGAGGGCGCGCAATGGGTCCAGGCCGCCGCCTTGAAACCGGGTGACACGGTATTCTTCGGCCCCGGTCTACAGGCCGTCGCCATCGAGACGATTGAAGAACAAGCCGTCGACGAAGAGGTCTACGACCTGGAAATCGAGGGCGTACATTCGTTCCTGACGGATGTGTGTCTGGTGCACAACTGCGGCTCCGGCACGACTGCGTACGTCGCCGAGCAGTGGGGCCGGCGGTGGATCACCATCGATACCAGCCGGGTGGCCATCGCGCTGGCTCGTACCCGCCTCATGTCGGCCCGCTATCCCTACTACATCCTGGCGGACTCGCCGGAGGGCCTCAAGCTGGAAGCCGAGATCAGCGGCCAATTGCCGACTGTCCCGCTGCCCGGGACGGACAACGACATCAGGAAGGGCTTCGTCTACAAGCGCGTGCCCCACATCACGCTCAAATCCATCGCCAACAACGAAGAGATCGACATCATCCACACCACCTGGCAGGAGCGGCTCGAACCCATCCGCACCGAACTGAACCGCCTCCTGCGGAAATCCTGGGAAGAATGGCAAATTCCCCGCGAGGCGGATGCAAAATGGCCGGAGCAGGCCCGTGAGCTTCACACGGAATGGTGGCGGTTGCGCCGGAAGCGGCAGCAGGAGATCGACGACTGCATCGCCCGGCATGCTGACAGTGAATTGCTCTACGACCAACCCTACGAAGACAGGAAATGCCTCCGGGTCACCGGCCCGTTCACCGTCGAGAGCCTGTCGCCGCATCGCGTCCTCTCTACGGATGGAGAACGCCCTGCCTCCGAAGCCGAAGGTCAGGCGCAGGCCGCCGTGGGCCAGTTTGCCACCATGATCGTCGAGAACCTCAAGAAGGCTGGTGTACAGAACACGGTCAAGCAGGAACGGATCAAATTCGACCGGCTGGAACCCTATGCCGGGACCTGGCTACATGCAACTGGGGAATACAGTGAGGCGGATGGCACAGTCCGCAGCGTCGCCGTGTCCATCGGCCCCGAGCACGGCACGGTTGGCCCTGAACAGGTCAAGGAAGCCGCTAAAGAAGCCGTTCAGGGCATCGGATTCGACCTGCTAATCGTGTGTGGCTTCGCTTTCGACCCGCACGTCTCCGAAGAGACGAAACGCTACGGCAATCTCACTGTGTTGGCGGCCCGTATGAACCCGGATCTGGCAATGGGTGACGAGTTGCTCAAGAAGACCGGAGCTGGCAACCTGTTCATGGTCTTCGGTGAGCCGGACATCGATATCGCGCGGCAGGAGGATGGCAAATACGCGGTGACGATCAAGGGAGTGGACGTGTACGACCCTACGACCGGCGAGGTCCGATCCAGTTCCACCGATGACATCGCCTGCTGGTTCATCGATACCAACTACAATGGCGAGAGCTTCTTCGTCCGCCATGCGTACTTCACCGGTGCGGATGCCCCCTACGACCGGCTCAAGCGTGCCCTGCGCGCCGAAATCGACGAAGCGGCCTGGTCGGCGCTGTATTCGACCGAGAGTTACCCGTTCGAGCCGCCGAAAACCGGCAAGATCGCCGTCAAAGTCATCAATCACTACGGAGACGAAGTGCTCAAGGTGTATGCGTGTGATTGAGGTCGAATAGCCCCAGGAGGAATTGGAATTCTCCCTCAACTGAACAAAATGTTTCAACGAGGAGATGGACATGACTGCCAGGAAGCGACAGCAATTGCTATCGGGGAGAGCGTGACGATATTGTGGCACCGCCATACCATGCCCACGTAACCGGTTACGTTTTGACATTTGTCCCGAGTTGTGATAACATAGTTCGTGCATGGGTCTCGTCCCCCGGTAAAAACGCTACCGCGCAGGCCCTACATGCAGTCACCTTACAACGGCTCTCAGTCGCCTTCAACCTTGTCCACCGCTCGAGAGCACATCAACGCATCGAACACGCAAGGAGGCATGGTCGCAGCAATGAGCTCACGCATCACCTACATCCCGAAAGTCCGCCAGGCATTGAATCTGACTGCACCACTCTACCACAACAACCCGACTGTACCACGAGGCAATCCACCCCAGATCGGACTGATGGCGACCATCGCGCGCGACGGCTGGCAGATCGAGACGATCGCGATGCATTCTCACCAGGGTACGCACATGGATGCGCCATCTCACCACGAAGAGGGCATGCCGGCGATCGATTCGTTCACTCCCGATCAATTGCAGGGCACCGGCGTGGTCGTCGATGTGCGCGACAAGCAGCCCGATTCCCTGATCGAGATCGCCGACCTGGCGGAGTACGAAGCCCTAATCACCAAGAACACTATCCCCATCCTGTGCACCGGGTGGTGTCGTAAGCGAAGCTGGAGCAAGGAGTGGTTGTACCACTCGCCGGCGCTGTCCGTCGCCGGTGCGACGTGGCTGGTCGATCGCGGCATCCGCGGCATCGGCATCGACCACTTCACGGTCGGTGGTTACGGAGACGAGAACGAGCCCACACACCATGTGCTGCTGTCCAGCGGCATCTGGGTGGCGGAGGACCTGGATATTCCCGACGCGTTTTTCACACGCGAGACGTGGCACATCGTCGCCTTGCCGCTGAATCTGCAGGGCTGCGGCGGCGCACCGGCCCGCGTGGTCGCGTTCGATTACGAATAGACATCGACTCATAACTGAGCACTTGCGCCGTACCGGGACTGCCCGCAATCCGCCACGGCAGGCACCGGTTCGACAAAGACGTCCGTCATTTGTTCCGCCAGAACGAGGGAGTCTATGGGAGAAAGCAGCTTACTCGAGATGCGGGGAATCACCAAGCGATTCCCCGGTGTGCTTGCGCTCGACAACGTTCGGTTCGACCTGAAGCCGGGCGAGGTTCACGTCCTCCTGGGTGAAAACGGCGCAGGCAAGTCGACGCTGATCAAGATCCTCTCCGGCGTCTACCAGAAGGACGAGGGCGAGATATTGATCGACGGTCAGCCCACCGAGATTCAGAACACCCACCACGCCCAGCAATTGGGCATCAGCACCATCTACCAGGAATTGAACCTGATCCCCCAGTTGGATATCGCCAAGAACGTACATCTCGGCCGAGAGCCGATGATCGTCCCCGCGCTGCAATGGATCGACTTCGGCGCGATGTACCGCGACACGCAGCGCGTTCTCGACGAGCTCGGCGTGGACCTCAATCCACGCACGCTCGTCCGCGAACTGGGCGTGGCCCAGCAGCAGATGGTGGAGCTGGCCAAGGCGCTGTCTTTCGAATCGCGCATCATGGTGATGGACGAGCCGACCGCCGCGCTGACCGAGCAGGAGATTCGCGAGCTGTTCAGCACGATCCGCACGCTGCAGGAACGTGGAGTAGGCATCATCTACATCTCGCACCGTCTGCAGGAGCTGGCACAGGTCGGCAACCGCGTCACCGTGTTTCGCGACGGCTGCTTTGTGGGTACCCGCAATCTGGCGGACGTGACCACTGACGAACTCATCGCGATGATGGTGGGGCGCACGCTCGACGACAGGTTCCCCAAGGTCGCGGTAGAACGTGGCCGGGAAGCACTGCGCGTGGAGAGGCTGAACCAGGAAGGTGTGCTGCGAGACATCAATCTGGTCGCCCATCACGGCGAGATCACCGGCATCGCCGGGCTGATGGGAGCGGGGCGGACCGAAATGGCCCACGCGATCTTCGGGGTCACGAAAGCGGACTCCGGGCAGATCTTCATCGACGGCGAACGCGTCACCATCAATTCACCGCGCGATGCCATCGATGCCGGGCTCGCCTATTTGCCGGAAGATCGCAAGGGACACGGGCTGGTGCTGTTGATGTCGGTCGCCAACAACGTCATCATGGCGGGCGTCGACAGCCTCTCGACGGGGCTCGTCATCAGAGAGGGCGAGAAGAACCGGGTGGTCGATCAGTACATCCATGCACTGAACATCCGCACCCCCAGCGCGAGACAGCAGGTCCAATACCTGAGCGGTGGCAATCAGCAGAAGGTGGTACTGGCGAAGTGGCTGCTCAGCCAGGCCACGGTCATCATCTTCGACGAGCCTACCCGCGGGGTGGATGTGGGCGCGAAGGTAGAGGTCTACCAGTTGATGAACGAGTTGATCAAGCAAGGGGTAGCGATCATCATGATCTCATCGGAGCTGCCCGAGATTCTCGCCATGAGCGACCGTATCCTGGTCATGCACGAAGGGACGCTGGTCAAGGAGTTTGCCGATCCAAAAGGTGTCACAGAAGAGCTCGTTTTGGGGTACGCCACAGGAGGGATTCGGGATGAGCGTTGAGAAAGCAGCCGCGCCAGGTCAATCGGGACTCAAGAGACTCGTCAGCCACGCTTTGCAGAATTTGGGACCGCTGCTGGCTCTGGTCTTGTTATGTATCATCGCCGCGATCGCCTCGCCGGTATTCCTGTCCCCGCGAAACATCCTGAACGTCCTGCGGCAATCGAGTATCAACGCGATCATCGCCGCCGGGATGACGCTGACCATTCTCACTGCCGGTATCGACCTGTCGGTCGGGTCGGTCGTCGCCCTGGCATCTACCACGATGGGGCTGCTGATGATCCACCACGGCGCCGCCAGCTCGGTTGCGATAGGCGGTGCATTGATTCTCGCCGCCTTCGTGGGCGTGATCAACGGATTGGTGATCACGAAAATGAGGGTGCCGCCGTTCATCGCTACGCTGGGCATGATGAGCATTGCGCGAGGTGCCGCGCTGGAGATGACACGTGGCTACCCGATGTTTGGGCTGACCCAGGATTTCCGCTGGATGGGTGCAGGCGAGGTGGGGCCTATTCCGTGGCCTGTGATTATCACGCTGGTGCTGTACGTGATCGTCTACCTCATCCTGCGCTTCACCAAGATCGGTCTGTACGCCTACGGTATCGGTGGCAACGAACAGGCAGCAGTCTTCTCCGGCATCAACGTCGACCGCTATAAGATCGTCATCTACATGCTCTGCGCGTTCCTGGCGGGTATTGCCGGTATCGTGTTGAGCGCCCGGCTCGACTCGGCCCAGCCGGGCGTTGCTGAGGGATTCGAGCTGGACGCCGTCGCTGCAGTGGTCATCGGCGGCACGTCCCTGTTCGGCGGTGAAGGCACCATCTGGGGGACGCTGATCGGCGCGCTCACGATGGGCGTGATCCGCAACCTGATGAACCTGATGGAAGTCTCGGCCTTCTGGCAGCGGATCGTCATCGGTGCAGTAATCATCCTGGCGGTATTCGTGGACCAAATGCGCCGCCGCGTAAGCCGCCGGACATAACATCACACCCCACGATGTCAACATAATACGTCGCACGATAGGATGAATTCCAATGATCGGAAAGGAGGGTGTATATCGAGTAAGACGGCAGCATGAGAGATTCAGCGGTACGTCTATCGGATTGAGTCCATATATCGTGAGAAAGCATC
>DMIX01000096.1 GCA_003451975.1 Propionibacteriaceae bacterium | reverse complement strand
CTCCCGCACGCCAAGGTCGCCCCGGCACCGAACATCGCCATCGTCTACCCCGCCACCAACAACCCGCTCGACATCATCGCCGCCGACGACTTCAACGCGATCCGCAACTGGCTCTACCTCGACGCCGCCGTCCACGGCCGCTACAACAACATCGTCTGGTCCTACCTCACCCAACGCGGCTGGGCGCCCACCATCGAAGACGGCGACATGGAAGCCTTGAAGGCCGGCAAACCCGACTTCATCGCCTTCAACTACTACTCCCCCCACACCGTCAAAGCCTCCGACGCCAACCTCCTCGACCCCGTCGGCGACCCCGAAGAAGGCGACCAGCAAATCGCCGTCGTCGACCCCGGCGTCTACGAACCCGTCGCCAACCCCTACCTGCCCCGCAACCAGTACGGCTGGGAGATCGACCCCGTCGGCTTCCGATCCACCTTCCGCGCCCTATGGGACCGCTACCAACTGCCGCTACTCGTCACCGAGAACGGACTGGGAGCCCTCGACCAACTCACCGACGACGGCCAAGTCCACGACGAGTACCGAATCGACTACCTGCGCCAGCACATCGCACAAATCCAAGAAGCCATCACCGACGGCGTCCAGATCCTCGGCTACGCCCCATGGTCGGCGATCGACCTGATCTCCACCCACCAAGGAGCCCGCAAGAGGTACGGCTTCATCTACGTCGACCGGGCCGAAGACGACCTGCGCACCCTCGACCGCTACCGCAAGGACAGCTTCCACTGGTACCAGAAGGTGATCAACGCAAACGCCGTGGTGTAGACCTCGCCAACCAGACCACGCGTGGGGGCCGTCGACCGTCGGATCGGCGGCTCCACCCGCGCTTGCCCACGCTCAGGTGGGAAACGCGATCCCCGTCCGCGCCTCGAGCGCACGAATCAGCTCGTCCTGGAAACGTGGATCGAGCGCTGACGGATGGGGCCTGCGGGCAGTGCGATGGTGCCAGTACCCGCCCGTGCGCGGCTCGATCTCATCCTCCGACGCGACGGCGAGCCACTCCTGTGTGCGATGCCCCAGCGTCAAGTCGTCCGGGCAGACGAGCCGCCCATCCGAGTCGGCACCCACCCAGGATCAACCGCATGGACGAGCACCTCAGGCCAACGTCGCGCGATCCCCATCGCGAACGCCGTGACATAGAGCTTGCTGTCGCTGTAACTGATCGATCGACGACCGGCGATCCCCTCCGCAACCTGATGCGGCGACCCGGACAGATGCATTTGAACTGGACAGCACAATCATCCGGCCAGGCGGTGCCATCAAGGCGGTGAGCACAAACGGCGCAACCACGTTCACCGCAAGCACGTCAGGTCCGTCCAGCACCCCCGCGTTGTGAACCACCGAATCGAGCCGCCCCAGCAGACTCGCTTCCTCAGCGACCCGGCAGGCCTCTTCCAGGTCACCCAGGTCCCCGTAGGCCACGCCCCACATCCGCCGCAGAACGTCAGCGTCCTCGATGCGGCGCCGGTGACGCGCGTAGAGAATCACCTCGTGACCCGCGCGGGCCAACGAGGAAGCCGTCAGCAGGCCAAGCCCGGCCGAGGCACCAGTGACAAGAACCCGAGACATCTCCACCTGCCCGTCTGCTCAGTCTGCCCGCTCAATAGTGACCGAACGCGCACCGCTCCAGCCCTCAAGAACCGTCGTATCGCCATCCAGCTGTCCAATCCGCACGATCCCGTCGTAGCGACCCACATCGGCGTAGTAGAGCACCACCGCACGACCAGGCGCGTAATAGCCGATCGTGCCGGACGGCGCACTCTCCCCAGCAGGCATCCCCTCCATCTTGAGCGGCTTCGGCGGCTCGGCGAGAACCTCCTGGCGACCATAGTCAGAGAAGTCGAGGGTGACCGGCAACTGATCCAGAAGCGACCGTGCTGCCGGGTTGTCCCAAAGCCGCGCCCGCAAGGTCTGGTCGCCGATCACGACACGGATCGGAGTTTCACTCATCGTTGCTCCTGACGGTTCAGCCACTGCGCCCAGCCCAGATGTAAGCGGAGCCGACGCCGGCGCCGCTGAGGAGATGGGCTCAACGGTGGCGTGGGGCTCGAACGCAAGGGTGCCGTCGGTTGGGAACAGGCGGTCAGCCCCACGCAGTCCACCTGACCAAGAAAGCCGACATCCCCCGCGCCGGGGCAGCCGAGCTTCCTGGGGACCGCTGGCCGGGCACCGATGGCGGCTGTTGACGACATGTCCTCCACGCTATGCAAACCCGAACACTCCGGGGAGTCCCTCCGAGTACCCCTCACCAGCGGACGCTCAGATGTTTGTCGGCTGACACCTTCACCCGTGCGGAGCCAGTGTTGGCATCATCGAGTCGCATAACCGCAGGACGTGCGTTGCCTGCAATGGGAGGACACCGTTGCCGAGAGCAGTGATCTGCTGGGTGGCCGTCAATCCGTAGGCAGGGTTGGTGGCCCAGCCGTGTGGGAGCCCCATGAGCCACTCCACGAACAAGGGCGACGGACGTGGGCCTGTCGCGTCGGTCAGGAGTGCGGGGGCGGGCCGTCCGGTGATGTGCTCCCATCGGGCGATGGCGTCGGCGTAGCGTCCCCATCGGCGAAGATGTCCTCGACTAGCGACCACAAGGTCTCCGACTCGTCGCTCCTGTTCGGCAATCCATTTGGTCCGTGAAGCTCCAGATCGATGATCTGGTGCGACAGCGCGATCGTTCCCCGCCTCGCCCGTACCCTGTCCAAGGTCTCCCCACCGCGTGACGAATCCGACGCGAGCGGAGTTCGGAGTAGCGCGCCGGGCGAGGATGAATACGCGAAACCTGGGATGAGGGGCGCCAACGAGGGACGCTGGTAGGCCGATCCATTGCGCATCCATCCCCAGGTCGGCCAGATCGCCCAATACGGCGCCGGCCGCCCGTAGAGGTCGAGTTGCGCTGTCTCCCAGATGCCACGGGTCGGGCTCCAGAGCGCGAAGGGCTGTATCGTCGGGGGTTGCTGCGCAGGGGTTGCGCGGGGCATTGTCGTCTCCTTCGGTGATCGGTCGGATGGCTGGGGACGAGAGCAGACCGCGGACGTTTTCGATGACGACCCATTGGGGTTGCAGCACTTCGATGGCTGTGCCCATGTGCGCCCATAGACCTGAGCGGGTTCCGGGTGCGAGACCGGCGCGCTTGCCGACGGTGGACACGTCTTGGCAGGGGAAGCCGCCGATCAGAATGTCAACGGGCTCGACCTGCGACCAGCTGATCCTTGTGATGTCGCCCAGATTCGGGGCGTCGGGCCAGTGGTGGGCGAAGACCCTGGCCACGGGCTCATTGATCTCAGAGAACCAGACGGTCTCTCCGCCGAAGACATGTTCGACAGCGAGGTCGAGGCCGCCGTATCCCGAGAAGAGCGAACCGATCCTCAGCGGACTCGCGGGATCGGTCGGTGTGTCGTGCATGAATGCTCCGGCTGACGGGATGATCCCCGGCCAGAACTCGCGTGAGTCGTGTCGCCGGGCTGGTCACCTGTCAGGTGCACCACTACGTCGTGCTGACCTGTCCTCGCGGTCGCCGGCCCAGTGCCATCCAGTCCATCGACCAGCAACGTCCATTCACGACAGCCCGCACTCAGGAAGCTCCGCCACACCCTGCCTTTTCTGAGCTGACACGCCTCTTGCAGGTCGAGGTTGAGCCGGCCATGACCGCTTCAGAAGTCACCGGGTGAGGGTGCTCACCTGCCCGGCAGGAGCGGAGGTGGGCATGACGGTTTCGATGCGCGTGATGTCGGCAGGTGACGGCTACAAGTACCTGCTCAAGACCGTCGCGGCAGCCGACGGCAACAGGCCGCTCTCGACGCCGCTTACCCGCTACTACATGGAAGAAGGCACACCGCCCGGCCGCTGGCTCGGCGCAGGCGTAGCGGCCCTCGGCAAGGGCGAGATTCAGGTGGGCGACCGAGTATCGGAACACCAACTCCAGCTCCTCATGGGCACAGGCTGTGATCCGATCACCGGCGACAAGCTCGGCCTGGGCTTCGCGGCATACAAGAACCAGGAGCAGCGAATCGAAGCGCGGATCGCCGACCTCGAACCGACCATGACCCCCGGCGCCAAGGGAGAGGCCGTCGCGCAGATCGTTGCCGAGGAGACAGCCCGAAGTACACGGCGTGCTGTGGCGGGCTTCGACTTCACCTTCTCGATCCCGAAGTCCGCGAGCGTGTTGTGGGCAGTCGCCGACGCCGGGGTACAAGCACTCATCGCCGAGGCGCATCATCGCGCGGTTGCGGAGGTGGTTGCGTTCATGGAACGCGAGGTTGCAGCCACGCGCACGGGCGCAACCGCCGGAGACGGCGCGGTTGCGCAGGTCGATGTCACCGGACTCATCGCGACCGCCTTCGATCACTTCGACTCCCGAGCCGGCGACCCCCACCTCCACACGCACGTCGTCATCAGCAACAAGGCCAAGACCGTCCTCGACGGGAAGTGGCGCTCGCTTGACGGCAGACCGATGCACGCCGCCGTCGTCGCGCTCTCCGAACTACACGAAGCCGTGTTCGCCGACCACATGACGCGCACCTTCGGCGTCTCCTGGGAGGCGCGCGAGATGGGTCGGGACCGGAACCCAGCGTGGGCGATCACCGGCGTGCCGGAGGAGCTGGTCGCGGAGTTCTCCACCCGCGCCCGCCACATCGACGCGGAGAAGAACCGGCTCATCGACGAGTACGTTGCCCAGCACGGACGCCAACCATCGAACGCGACGATCCTCAAACTGCGAGCCCAAGCCACACTCGCGACCCGCCCCGAGAAGCAAGTCCGATCCCTGGCTGACCTGACCGCCGAGTGGCGAACGCGAGCGAGCAAGACCCTGGGCCAGGACGCGACGTCGTGGGCACGCGCGATGACCGACAACGACAAGCCGCTCCTGCTGCGGGCGGATGATGTGCCGCTCGACGCGATTGGGGAGCTTGGGCATTCAGTCGTCGAGGTCGTGGGCGAAAAGCGCTCGACCTGGCGACGCTGGAATCTCATGGCCGAGGCATCCCGGCAGACGATGGGCTGGCGGTTCGCCACCATGCAGGACCGGGAAGCCATCGTCGCAATGGTCGCCGACGCCGCCGAACTCGTCTCGCTCCGCCTGACGCCGCCCGAGCTCGCGGCCTCGCCGATCGTGTTCCGTCGGCCCGACGGCACCTCGGTGTTCCGACCGAAGAGCTCGACCGTGTTCACCTCCGAGTCCCAGCTCGCGGCCGAGGACAGACTCCTCGAACGAGCCGCCAACCTCG
>DMIX01000420.1 GCA_003451975.1 Propionibacteriaceae bacterium | reverse complement strand
GGGTGCGGTCGTCGGTGAGCGGCCCCAGTGGAGTCAGCAGTGCAGGCTTCAGAGCAGGCGCCAAAGTCTGCGGGGACACCGCGTGGAATGCGTACCGGGCAGTGGCCTCGGTGGTGGCAGCCAACAGCCGCCGGTCGAGTTCAGCATCGCTGGGCGCCTGCCAGTCCAGATTCTCCAAGATGTGGTGCACCAAGCTGCCGAAAGCGGTGCCGCCGGGGAGATCTGCCATCGGCGATCGCGGACCGTCGACCTCAGCGACGGCGTCGACGTCGCTGGCGGGCTCGTCGGTCACGATCGATGCCGAGGGCTGAGCCACGTCATGAGCAGCCGCCGTGAGGCCGGAATAGGAGGTTCGCCGCCACAGCGGGTCGATGCTGCGATTCCAGGACGGAGCAGTCAGTCGAATCTCGCCGGGTCGATGCGGTCGCCGCCGGGTGGCTTCCTCGCCGCAGGGCTCCACCGCGATTCCCGCTTCGGTCAGCCAGGTCAGCCGGTCGGGGGTGATCAGGCCGGCACCTGCGTCCAGCGGGTAGCTGGGTTGAGGGGAGCCGGGCTGGTTGCGATCACGGTAGAGCAGACGGTGCAGTGGTGAGGATTCGGTATTTCGGGCGGTGGGGGCCCACCACAGGGTCAATTGTGACTGGGCGCGGGTGGCGGCAACGTACAGGCTGCGCAGCCTGTCCTCGGCCTGCTCGGCGGCGTGACGGCGCCGCCGCTCGGCGCGTCCGGGAGCGTCCTTGCCCCCCACATCGAGCACGCGGTCGTGGTTCTCGTCGTGGAAATCGAAGCTGTCTCCGGTGTCCTCCTCCGAAAGCCACAGATCGGCCATCTGGGGGAGCAGCACCACCGGGAATTCCAACCCTTTGGCCTTGTGCACCGTCATGACCGGGACCGCCTGGCGATCGGTTTCCAAACGGCGAGTGCGGTCGCCGGCGTACTCGCTGCGCTCGATCTCGTTCGCCAACCAACTCACCAAGGCGGCGCCTCGGATGCCGCTGCGGTGGTGGGCGTGCAGGATTTCGGCGATGTGGCGGAAGTCGGTGAGGTCGCGTTCACCGCGACGGCGTAGCACGAGTCGTTCGGCCAGTCCGGGGTGTTCCTCGGCGCCGCTCTGGACGGCGGCGAACAGTGCCGCGATGCCGTGCTCGGCCAACAGCCGTCCCCAACCCTGCAGCAGTGCTGCCCAGGCGCTGAAGCGGGAATCATCTGCAGTGGCCACCTCGGTGAGATCGGCGCCCACGAAGTCGCTGAGGATCGCTTCGCGCAGGGCGGTGCGATGAGGCTGATCCAAGGCCCGCAGCAGACTGAGCCAGTCGGCGGCAGCCGGAGCGGCGAACACCGAGTCCGAGCCGGAAAACGCCACTGCCACCCCGGCTGCGGACAAGGCCGCGGCCACCTCGCGACCGCGACGGTTGGTGTTCACCAGCACCGCGATGTCCTTCTCAGCCAGGTGCCGACCGGAGCCCACCTGGATCCCCGAATCCAGTAGTCGCACCACCTCGGCGACCAGATCCACCTGGACGCGCTGGCGTGCGGCGGCGGCACTGAGGGGTTTGTCGGCGGCGATGTAGCGCAGCCGAACCGGTGCCGGGGCAGCCCCGGAGAGTCGGGAACCCTGGATCTTTGCCTGCACGCGCTCGACGCTGATGTGCGGTCCCAGCGAGGCACTCCCGAACAGTGCGGTGACCGCGGAAACCACGGGCTGATCGGCTCGATAGTTGGTGGCGAGCGAGAACTGTTGGTCGCAGGCCGCCACCGCCTCGGTGTAGGCGTTCACGTCGGCGCCACGGAAGGCGTAAATCGCCTGCTTGGGGTCGCCGATGAGTACCAACGGGACTCGGCCGGCGAAGGTGTCGCGCAGAATGCCCCACTGGACCGGATCGGTGTCTTGGAACTCGTCGACCAACACCACCCGGCAGCGTTGTCGCAGCCGTGCCGCACCGGCCTGGCCATTCGGACCTTGCAGCGCATCGCGCAGCCGCAGCAGTTGATCGTCGTAGGAGAAGACCCCCTGGCGCCGTTTGCGCCGATCGAGTTCGCTTCGAACGGCTGCGGCGAACTCCAGACGTTCGCCGGCCGCACCGTCGACATCACGGGGGACCAGCGGCGACATCGGAAGCTGCAGGGCAGCGGCTCGGGCCAGCTCGTGGGCGGTACGCAGATCGAAGGGGCGTTCGTTCATCGCCGCATAGCGGGCCAGGTAGAGATCGGCGACCACTTCATCCAGCAGTGGGCTGAGATCATCGGTCAAGGTGGCCTCGGGATCCTCGGTGGCCAGCACGCCGAGTTCGGTGAACATCAGTTGGCAGAACTGGTGGATCGTCATGATTCCGGCCGAATCGACGCCGACCAGAGCAGTTCGCAGCCGAGCCAGGCGGGTTCTCACCTGCGCGGCATCGCCCTGGCTCAGCGCGGCGTCGGTAGCATCCAGCGGCTCCGGCACGTCAGTGTCGTTGACGACGGCTTCCAGAACCGCGGCGCTGCGCCGCAGCCGTTGACGCACCCGTGAGCGCAATTCCTCTGAGGCGGCCCTGCTGAAGCTGATGACGGCCAGGTTCGCCACGCTGACTTCGCCCTCGGCCAGATAGCGCGTTGCCAAGGCGGCGATGGCGTGGGTCTTGCCGGTTCCTGCGCTAGCTTCGAGAACCACGGTTCCGGTGGGCAGCGGCCCGGCTGGATCGAAGGGAATCATGGCGCCACCTCAGCCTGCAGCAGGGGTCCCCAAATGCTGCTGGCTAGTGCGCCCACCAGCGTCGACTCGGTGGGATCAGCCCCGGGGATCGCCCAACCTGCCGCCGGCAGTTCCAACAGTTCCGGGTAGCTGAAGAACTTGTTCCAGTAGAGGTCGGATTCCCAGTCCCAGGTGCGACGCAAGCCCTTGGCGGCGTAGCCGGATCGTGGATCTCGTGCGGAGGCGCGGTGGCTCGCCCATTCTGCGTTCAGCCGGGGCATCGCCGGCAGCGGTCGACTCAGTCCCAGGGTGTACAGCTGCAGATAACGGGCCAGTAGATCTCTGGCCACGGCTGCCGGGGGAGCCACCAGTCGGGTGCGCCGACCCCGGCCGACCACCATGGCTTCCCACGCCTCCGGTTCTGCCACGGTCAAGACCAGCAGCGACATCCAGGCCGAGAGCTTCTGCCGGGGTTGCAGGCTGGAGAACTCGACCTGCCAGAGGGTGCGACCGTGGCTGACCACCCGCCCGCTCACCGTGATCGGTGTCCCGTTGGGGCCGGGAATCGCCACGGCGACATCGTGGTGTTGTCCGGCGTCTGCCGCCGGGGCGTCCGCAGCGGTACGCAGAGCATCGGTCATGGCGGTGCTCATCACCTTGTGTCCCAGCTGGAGCGGGGGCACGTGGCCACGCAGCCATTCGGCTCGTTCCGCCGCTGCCGGATCAGCCCCGGCACGGAGTTGGTCGAGGAGGCGGTTTCCGATCTGCCAGCGCTCCAGCGCGTCGGGTTCGATCGGGATCTGATCGTCGGGCAGCTTCTCCTCGGCCAGGCTGAGGCCGGCTCGAACCTTGAACAGGGTGCGGGCCGGATGACGATAGAAATCGATGAGCTGTTGCAGGGAGACGCCCTCGGAGAGGTCGGGGGGCGGCAGCCGGTCGAGCCGATATCTGTTGCGTTCGTCGGCCGGGTTCGCTGCAGCTGCTTCCCAGGCCACGGCGGCGCGGTAGGCCAGCGGATCGACGCTGGTCAGGTTCGAATCGGGCCGGAAATAGTCTGGTGCGAAGGGCTGCAAGGGATGCTGCCGACCGATGACGTCAGTCACGGGTTCGCCGGTAGCCGTCTGTGCCGTGGCATTGAGGGCATCCAGGACTTCGGCCACTGGCGTGGCTGGTGGTGTGTCGGCGTTGGTCGCCTCGCTGCGACCTTGGGCGATGATCACCAACGTCTGCTCGGCGGCCTGGATGGCGTTGAGGAGTGCCTGGCGGTCGGCCATGGCCGTCGACGGTGCACCGATCGGAGGATCCAACCGGAGCAGGTCATCGCCGTGGTGCTGGTCGGGCCGCGGGTAACGTTCGGCGTCCCAGCCCAGCAGGACCACGACGCGGTGGGGGACGCGATCCAATGAGGTCATGCCGGACACGACCGTCGTGCCGTTGCCGAAAGCCGCACGGGCCGGAGCCTGCTGGAAGTGGCGCTCGATGGCCGCCACTGCGCTGCGGCGCGAGATCGCGGTGGCGTTGTCGCCGCTGTGGCCGTCTTCGGCGAGCTGTCCCAGACCCGCCAGCAGGTCGGCGATCAGCCACTCCGAGGCTGCGGGAAGCTCGATCAGATCGGCGAGTACGTCACGGCAGCGCTGCACCCATTCGGTGAGGGGGACTGGTTGCTCGAGTTGCTGCAGCCAGCGGCTGAGTCGTCCAATGAACTCGGTGATGGCGCCGATGAGGTCGACATCGCTGGAATCCACGTCGTCCAAGGGGAGCACGGTACCGACGGTCACCAGGTGCTGCTCGGACAGCGCGACGCCCAGCAGCAGGCGCTGCAGCCCGGCCTGCCAGGTGTTCTGAGGCAGCGCTCCGAGGCCGAACTCTGCGCGTTGGGTGGGGCCCAGTCCCCAGCGGATGCCGGACGCCGAGACCAGGTCGCTGAGACGCTGGTGCGCTTCGGCGGTGAATCCGAACCGACGGGCGATGGCGGGTTCGGCGCACAGCTGCAGCACCACCGATGCCTCGGCACGAGAATCGGGCAGCCTGAGAAGTTGGGTGAGCAACCCGATCAGCGGATTGACCGAGGTCTGGCTCCGATCGGCCAACTGCAGTCGGAAGCCGGACGCCGGATGCGCATGGTTCGGTGCCGAAGCACTGAACGCGGCATCCAGCAGTGGCCCGAATCCTTCCGGATCGGGAGTGATCACCGCGATATGGCGCGGCTCCAAGGACCGATCCTGCAGATACAACTCGGCCAGCACTTCTCGCAGCACCTCGACCTGGCGGGACGGGCTGTGAGAGAGGTGTAGCTGCACGGAACGATCTGTGGGCGTCAAGCGCCGAGGGGTTGGCCGACGGTCCAGGAGTAGATCGGTTGCCAGCCAGCCCAGCAGATTGTCCGGGCGCTGGACAAGGACGGGTTGCTGCGCGGGTAGGAGTGCGGCATTCTCATCGCCGAGCGCTCCCAGCGCCTGGTTCAGGGGATGGCACGGGGGACGGATCACATCGGCACGGCGGCGGCGGGCGCCGACCTCGGGCCGTCGCGACGGCGCTGTCGAGAGCATCAATAGATCCACCGAGTGATGGGTGCCGAGCGCCTCGAAGAACTCCAGCATTCCGGCGTCCAGCCGAGCCGGGGCGACCACGGCCACACGGTGGGGGATCTCGGGGTGAGGCCCCAGCCGGAGATCCTCCAGGGCTTGCCGGTGGCGTCGCACCGGATCGATGCCGGTTCGTTCCACCAGTGAGCGCCACAGCATCGGCTGCCAGCGGTGGTCGGTCAACGCCTCCCCAGCCGGCCCGATGGCTTCACCGTCGGCCCATCGCTGGAGCATCTCCGGTGCGAGATCGGCATAGCCCTGGAACTGGGTGGCGATACGGGCGGTCACCGAAAAGCTCTCGTGGCTGGCGTTGAGATGGGAGACCAGGACCGTCCACTGTGGGTCGGAGGCGTGTTCGGCGATCAGCTGCTGAATCAGCCAGGCCAGGCGTTGCGGCCGCCACGGATCGTCCCGACCGAGGAGTCGGGCTCGTAGCGATCCCAACGAGGTGAACTCGATGCCGGCACAGATACCGTCGGGGCCAGTGGCCAACTGCTGGGAAAGCCAGCGTTGCCAGCCGGGGCCGGGCACGACCGCGAGATCGAATCCGAACGGATCGGCACGGGTGCCGGCCCACCTCCGGCTCAGGCGTGCAGCCACCTCGGAAGCGGTCGCCGCATCGTGGATTTCCATGTCGGAGTCAGCCTAAAGGATGGCGCCGACACCGCGATGTCGGTGTGGTTGCCTAAGGTGAGGGCCGTGGACAGCAGTGCCGAGAGACTCCTGGAAGGTCTGGACGCCGACCAGCGTCGCGTGGCGACGACCTTTGGAGTACCGGTGGCCGTTATCGCCGGTGCCGGCACCGGCAAGACCCGAGCGCTGACTCACCGGATCGCCTACGGGGTGGCCAGTGGGGTGTATTCGGCGAACTCGGTGCTGGCGTTGACGTTCACCACGCGCGCGGCCGGCGAGTTGCGCTCCCGGCTCCATGACCTGGGGCTGACGACGGTTCAGGCGCGCACCTTCCATTCCGCGGCGCTGCGCCAGGCCCAGTATTTCTGGCCGCGGGCCTACGGCAGTGAGCTGCCTCCCGTCAGCGATGAACGCGCCATCATGCTCGCCGCGGCCGCGCGCAAGGTACGGCTGGCCCCCGAGAGCGGTCAGCTCCGCGATCTGCTGACCGAGGTCTCCTGGGCGAAGGTGACGAATGTGGCGCCCGCCGACTACGCGCAACTCGCCGAATCTCTGGGCCGGGAGGTCGCCGGCTTCAGCGCCGCCCAGGTCGGGCAGGTGCTCGGCGGCTACGAAAGGGTGAAGTCCGAACGGGGTCTGATCGACTTCGACGACATCCTGTTGTGCACTGTGGCACTGCTCAGCGAGCACAGTGATATTGCTGAAGAAGTGTGCGCGACCTACCAGCATCTGCTGGTCGATGAGTATCAGGATGTGTCTCCGCTGCAACAGACACTGCTTGATCTGTGGTGGGGCTCCGGTACCCAGCACTGTGTCGTCGGTGATCCGGCCCAGACCATCCACTCCTTCGCCGGAGCGAGTCCGGAGTTCCTGCTGGGGTTCCCTGCCCGTCAGCGTGGTGCAGAAGTGATTCGCCTGGTGCGTGACTATCGCTCCACTCCCGAAGTGGTGGCGGTCGCCAACCGGGCCGCGACCCGGCTACGCATCGGTGCGGTACAACTGGAGGCGGTTGCGGCGTCCGGTCCCGCTCCACAGATCGTGGCCTGGGAGAACGACGCTGCCGAAGCGGCGGGTGTGGCGCGGTGGCTGATCGAGCGGCACGAGGCCGGTACCCGCTGGCGCGATCTGGCCGTGCTGTACCGCATTCATGCCCAGTCGCCGCTGTTCGAGGCGGCGTTGGCCGAGGTGCAAATCCCTTTCACGGTGCGCGGGGCGGAGGGCTTCTACCAGCGCGGTGAGGTTCGCCAAGCCATCACCGCCCTGCACCGCCGGGCGGTCGATACGCCGACGCAGCAAGCCGTGCCAGGTTGCCGACAGGTGCTCATCGAGCTGGGATGGAGCCCGACCGCCCCGTCCGGTCAGGGTCGGGTGCGCGAACGGTGGGAGTCCTGGTCGGCTGTGTTGGCACTGGCTGAAGATCTTGCTGACGCCCAACCCGCTGCGGAGCTGACCACCTTCGTCGCTGAACTGGAGCGGCGTGCCGCGGCTGAACATCCACTCACTCCGGACGGTGTGACCCTCTCGACGCTGCACGCCGCCAAGGGTTTGGAGTGGTCGGGTGTCGCCCTGGTGGGCCTGGCCGACGGCACCGTACCGCTGTCATTGGCCACCACTGCGGCCGAACTGGCCGAGGAAGCGCGGCTGTTCTACGTGGGCATCACTCGTGCCGAGCGGGATTTGATGATGTCGTGGTCCAGGTCGAGGCACTCCGGACCAGGCAATCGGCAACCGTCACGGTTCCTGGAAGGTCTTACCGGCCCCGCGAGTGTGGTGCCGCTCGCGCGACGCCACCGGGCTCAGCGGGTATCGGCATTGAGCCAGACCTGTCGGGCGTGTGGCCGATCACTGAACACCGGAGCTGAACGCAAGCTGGGCCGACATCAGGACTGCCCGGCCAGCTTTGACGAAGGAGTGCACTCCACACTGCTTGCGTGGCGCGCTCGCGAGGCCCAGCAGCGCGGACTGCCGTCCTACTGCGTCTTCACCGACGCCACAGTGCTGGCCATCGCCGAGCGGCATCCGCGCGATGCAGCCGCCCTGATGGCTGTGCCGGGGGTCGGGCGAGCCAAGTTCGACCAGTTCGGCGACGCAGTGCTGGAGATTCTGAACGTTGCGGTCGACTAATCGGCCCACGTCCAACTGCATCGCAGATCTTTGAGGAAGGCGGCCTTGGTCGAAGGGCGGCCCGCGAGCGAGCCGATGCCGATGGCATAGCGGTTCTGCCGATCGGTCACACCCAGCACCGTGAGGACCAGGGTGACCTTGGGCTGTTTGATCTTGGCTTTCGCCGTGATGTAAGCGGCCTTGATACCACCGAGGCTGATGGGGGTATGCACCACCGGATCGCTGAACTTGACGACCGTGAACCCGCCGTTCTTGACCTCGTTGACGAGTGCGAGCTCATATTCCTTCACAGACATGTTGGTGCCCACCGTCGTGCTCGTGACAGAGATGTTGTCGACATAGGAGGTCTTCATGGTGCTCTTGTCGGCATACAGCGACAGCGCGCCACTGGTGTTCATCTCGGAATTGGTCTTGTTCACCCATGACTTGGGAAGCAGGAATGAATAGGCCGCTGTCGTGACGCGGGTGGCGTTCTTCGGTTTGGACCAGCCAACACAGGCCGCTGCGGCGGTCTCCACCGGCACCGGGGCCTGGAGCGAACCACAACCGCTCAGCGCGAGACTGAGCATCCCCGCCACGATGACGGCGGGCCAGCGGTGAACAACGGAGTGCATAAATGGTGCCCCTCGATAAAGCGCGATCTCACCGGATCGATGTCGGGACGCATTCTCCCAGAGGACGTTGTTCTCTCCATCACCGTGATGAGGCGATCCTCCTGATCGATGTGTGCTCAGAGTGCAACGTCGTCCTGGGTGGCGAAGCCGGGAAGGTATTCGCGCAGGATCGCGGCGAAGTTCTCTTGGACATCAAGTTGGCACAGCACCGAGACGGCGCCGAGCCAGGCACGATAGATGATCATGTAATGGGGCGGGATGTTCAGCTTGGTGGCGACCTCATTGGGACCCATGCTGGAATGCACCCGACTGAACTGCTGACGTGACCATTCCCTGTTGAAAGTGAACTGTTCGACCTTCGCGGGCTCGACGGAGGCCACGAAAAACTCCATCAACTCTTCGGCCGGCACGTCTGCAGTGACGAAGCCCTCCTCGCGAAGGCCGGACAGCATGGCTTCGGCGTCGTCGTTGACCGCGTTACGAATCAGCCGACCCATCGGCTCGGGAAGTCCCTCGGGGAGTCGGGCGACCAAACCGAAATCGACCACGCCGAGCTTGCCATCCGCGGTGAGCAGGTAGTTGCCCGGGTGCGGGTCGCCGTGCAGGATGCCGGCCAGCCGCGGTCCGGCGAACAAGAAGGTCACGTAATCCAAGGCCGCGCGATTGCGCTCGGCTGCCGGACGGTCGGTCACCGAGATCAGCTTGCGGCCCTCCACCCAGTCGCTGACCAGAACCCGCTCGGTGAACATTCGGACCTTCGGCACGACGAATCGGGGATGGCCCGCCAGGGCCTCGGCCACCTGGGATTGGGCGGCGGCCTCCAGGTTGTAGTCGACCTCTTCGGAGATCCGAATCGCCATCTCGCGAGCGATTCCCACGATATCGAGGCCACCGGTCAGCGGCGAGATGGCGGTCGTCAGCCGTCGCACCTGGCGCAGATCGCTGGCCACTGCTGCCGCAGCACCCGGGTATTGCACCTTGATGGCGACCTCGGTTCCGTCGGTGAGGCGTCCGCGGTGCACCTGACCCAAGGACGCCGCGGCGGCCGGGCGCAAGTCGATCTCGGAGAAGTTCTTGCGCCAATCGGTGCCAAGCTCGGCGCGAAGCACGGCCTCGGCCTTCGACGACGGCATCGGCGGGGCGGCGTCCTGCAACTGGCGTAGCCGATCCCGGAACGGAGCGGCGAGATCCTCGGGCATGAACGCCTCGAACATGCTCATCATC